>JAJLJT010000096.1:0-5789 GCA_033844555.1 Alphaproteobacteria bacterium
CGAGATCCGCGCCGAACACGTGATCACCGCCACAGGCAACCACGCCCAGCGCACCGCCGCGATGATCGGCTGCTACCTGCCCGCCATCCCGGTCGAGCACCAGTACATCGTGACCGAGCCCGACCCGGCGCTGGTGGAATACCGCAAGACGCAGGTCGACAGCTTCGAGCGGACCCCCAGCGGCGAGTGGATCGTGCGCGGGCACATCGTCGCGGACAAGGGCGGCATCCTGCAGGCGAAGGAACCGTTCGAGATCTGCTGCGACGTGGTCGTCACGGCGACCGGCAATCATGCGCAGCGCACTGCGGCGATGGTCGGCTGCTACATCCCCGCGATCCCGGTCGAGCACCAGTACATCGTGACCGAGCCGGACCCCGCGCTGGTCGAATGGCGCGCGTCGAACCCGCAGCACCCGGTCCTGCGCGACGCGGACGCCAAATGGTACGTGCGGGAGGAGCGTGGTGGCTGGATTCTCGGACCCTATGAGCGCAACGCGCCCGCCTGGGCTGTCTTCGGCGTGCCGGAGACGTTCCGGGCCGATCTCCTACAACTCGACCTCGACCGGATCGAGGCCGAGTACCTGTCGATGATCCACCGTATCCCGTCCACCGAGAACGTGGGCCTGAAGGACGATTTCAACGGGCCGATCTGCTACACGCCCGACGGCAATCCGCTGGTCGGCCCGGCGCCGGGCGTGGACAATTTCTACTTCGCGGAAGGGTTCTCCTTCGGCATCACGGCGGCGGGGGGCACCGGGCACTATCTGGCGCAGCTGATCACGCAAGGCGAGGCCGAGATCGACATGTGGTCGCTCGACCCGCGCCGCTACGGCCCCTGGATCAACCGCAACTATGCCGCGCGCAAGAACGAGGAGTGCTACGAGCACGTCTTCATCCTGCATCACCCCGACGAGGAGCGGGAGGCCTGCCGCCCCCTCAAGACCGCGCCCTGCTACGACCGGGTGAAGGCGCGGGGCGCGCAATTCGGCCAGGTGAACGGGTGGGAGAGGCCGACCTATTACGCCGATACGCCCGATTTCGACGATCACGCCGCCCGGTCGTTCCGCCGCGGCGGCTGGTGGCGCTTCGCGGAAGCGGAGGCCCGCGCGGTGCGCGAGGGCGTGGGCCTCTTCGACGTCACGCCCTTCGCCAAGCACCGGATCACGGGTCCGGGCGCGACGGACTTCCTCGACCGGCTGACCTGCAACCGGCTGCCGAAAGTGGGGCGCATCAACCTGACCTATGCGCTGACGGAAGCGGCCGGCACCGTGCGGTCGGAGTTCACCATCGTCCGGCAAGGCGAGAACGACTATTACGTCGTCTCGGCGGGCGCGGCGGAGGCCTATGACGGCGATTATCTTCGCAAGATGGCGCCCGCGGACGGCAGCGTGGTCATCCAGAACGTCACCTCGCAGTACGGCGTCTTCGCCGTTGCCGGACCCAAGGCCCGCGAGCTGATGGAGGCGGTCACCTTCGCGCAAGAGCCGGCGGCGGTTTACACGAACAAGGCGTTCCCCTGGCTCTCGGCGCGCGAGGTCGATCTCGGCATGTGCCGGACGCTGGCGATCCGGGTGGCCTACACGGGCGAGCTGGGCTGGGAACTGCATCACCCGATGGAAATGCAGAACTACCTGTTCGACCGCATCCTGGCGGCGGGCGAGAAGCTGGGACTCAGGCTCTGCGGGACGCGCGCCATGAACTGGCTGCGGCAGGAGAAGTCCTATCGCGCCTTCGGCACCGATCTCGGCCGGGACGCGACACCGCTGGAGTCAGGCCTCGACCGCTTCGTGGACATGTCGAAGGACTTCGTCGGCAAGACGGCGCTGGAGGCAGCAGGCATCAGGGCGCGTTGCGTGACGCTGCTGATCGACGGGCCGCCGGACGCCGATCCCTGGGGGCGAGAGGCGCTCTACGAGAGCGGCGGGACGGTCCGCGTCGGCCGGCTTACGTCGGGCGGCTGGTCGGTCGTGTTCGGCAGGCAGATCGGCCTCGGCTATGTGGATCCCGCCAAGGCGGCGCCCGGCACGCGGCTCAAGGTGCGGATCATGGGCGCCCTGTGGGACGCGGAGGTCGTCGAGGACAGCCCCCACGATCCGCAGAACCTGCGCATCCGTGCCGACAGCCCGGCGCGCGGCTAGATCGCCTCAGGCCGCAGCGCCCGCCTTCTGCCGCTCGATCGAGCGGTCGTCGATGGGCCAGTGCACCACGGCCGCGAGCACGCCCAGGACCACGCCGCCCCACCATACCGGGTCGTAGGTGCCGAAGGCGTCGTAGAGCGCGCCGCCCGCCCAAACGCCGATGAAAGAGCCGACCTGGTGGCTGACGAAGGTGATGCCGGACAGCATGGCCATGTAGCCCGGGCCGAACACCTGTCCCACGATCCCGTAGGTCAGCGGCACGGTCGACAGCCACAGGAAGCCCATGGCGATGGCGAAGGCATAGGTCGACATCTCGGTCAGCGGCATCAGCAGATAGGCCGCCGTCACGATGGACCGTGCGACATAGATGAAGACGAGGCCGTATTTCTTGGAATAGCGCCCGCCGGCCCAGCCCGAGGCGAAGCTGCCCGCGATGTTGCAGAGGCCGACGAGCATCAGTGCCGTCGCGCCGACCGTGGGGCCGAGCCCGTTGTCGCCCAGGTAGGCCGGCAAATGGACCGTGATGAAGGCGACCTGGAAGCCGCACACGAAGAACCCGATGGTCAGCAGCACATAGCCGCGGTGGGCGAACGCCTCGGTCAGCGCTTCGCGGAAGCTTTGCTCGGGCGGCAGGATGCGGCCTGCGCTCCCGCCCGCGAAGACGCTTGCAAGCGGGATGATGAGCGCCGCCACGAGCGACAGCCAGAAGAGCGCCTCCACCCAGCCGAAGTTGGTGAGCAATGCCGCGCCGAGCGGCACCACCACGACCTGGCCCATGGAGCCCGCGGCCGTGCCGAGGCCCATCACGAGAGACCGTTTCTCGGGCGCAACCATCTTCGCCAGCGCCGCGATGACGATGGTGAAGGACGAAAACGCGATGCCCATGCCGACCAGAAGCCCGGCGGAAATGTTCAGCAATACCGGATCGGTCGTGACCGACATCAGCCAGACACCGACCGCATAGAGCACGCCGCCCACGGTCAGCACGCGCACCGGCCCGTAGCGATCCGCCAGTCCGCCCGCGATGGGTTGGGCGAGGCCCCAGACGAGATTCTGCACGGCGAGCGCGAGGCCGAACACCTCCCGCCCCCAGCCGAGATCGGCCGACATGGGCGCGAGAAACAGGCCGAAGCTCGATCTGACCCCGAGGGAGATGAGGGCGATCAGCGCGCCGGCACCCATGATGATGGCGGGCGTCCGCCAGGAAATTCCGCGTGCCGACATGGCTGTTGCATCCCTTGAACCGAGGCGCGCAGTTTGCCCGAGCGACACGATAGCGCAAGCGGCACACCCCTGCGCTCCGCGAAAAACAGAGTTTCGCGGGCTGGCGGTCCCGGCGACAGTTTACGCCCCATTAAGGGCGGGAGGCCTAGCATCCAGAAGGAGATTTGCCCGGGCGTCGGCCGGCCGCAGGGGACGTAGGCGGGCAGTGCACGGTGCGTCGGGTCAGGGTTCGGGTTGCGACAGGGGACGGTTTGATGCCTTCAGCCATGCGCGTGATTGTGGTGGCGTCTCAAAAGGGCGGTGCGGGGAAAACCACCCTTGCGGGACATCTTGCAGTCGAGGCGGAACTCGCGGGAAACGGGCCGGTCGCCCTGATCGATACGGACCCGCAAGGTTCGCTCGCCACCTGGTGGAATGCGCGCGACACCGCGGCCCCGGCCTTCGTCCGCACCGATTTCACCTCGCTGTTTCACGATGTCGAGCAGCTTCGCGAGGCGGGCTTCCGCATCGTGGTGATCGACACGCCGCCCGCGGTGACCAGGGCGATTGCGGAGGTCGTCAGCTTTGCCGATCTCGTGGTGCTGCCGACGCGGCCGAGCCCGCACGATCTGCGCGCGGTCGGTGCGACGGTCGACATCATCGAGGCCAAGCGCAAACAGATGATCTTCGTCGTCAATGGCGCGACGCCGCGCGCGCGCATCACGTCGGAGGCCGCCGTCGCCCTGTCGCAGCACGGAACCGTTGCGCCTGTGACGATCCACCACCGCGTCGATTTCGCCGCCAGCATGATCGACGGGCGGACCGTCATGGAAACCGACCCGTCCGGTTCGTCGTCGAAGGAGATCAAGGCGCTCTGGGACTATATCGCCACGCGTCTGGAGAAGATCTCGCGCGAAACCGTGCAGCCAGGCGCCGCGACCGGCGGCTTGCGTCCGGCAGCCGTCGTCTCCCCGGCAGTTCCTCCTTCCGAGCGTCCCGGTTTCGGGCAGCGGCCTTCTGCGATGGCGCCGGCGCCGGGGCCTGCCGCTTCGGCACCGGCTGCGTCCGCGCCGGCGTCTGCGCCCGCAAGGCCGGCAGGCCCGTCCTCGGACCAGCCTGTCGCCGCACCGGCACGAAGGCTGGGCGGCGGCACCCTTGGCCGCCCGTCGCCGACCTTCGGCCGCCGCGCACATACCTAGGCTCAGACCGGCATCAGGAACGACGACATGGCCCGTAACAAGTTTGCCACGCTTCATTCCGGTCTTCTCGTGCGCAAGGGCGAGGCAGAGCCCGCGCCGCCTCCGCCGGTCAGCGCCATGGACCTGCCGGCTCAGGAACTCGGTTCGAGCAACATGCGCGGCCGTCAGGGAGCGATCACGATGAGCGACGAGCTTTCCCCGGGCCTCAGCCGGCTGTTGGGCAGCGCCGATGCTGCAGCCGGTTCCGTTGGACCGGACGACATCGACGCATTCTATGCGGAGACGGACAGTGCCGCACCGGAAGGTGAGGCCGGGGGCGACTTCGCCCAGGTCCACTCGATCCGGGACATTCTCGCGCGGCAGCGCCGGGTGACCCCGCTCTCGATCAATGAGAGCATCCAGCGCCGTCGGGACGGGACGGTCCTCGCCACGGTCTCCCTGAATGCCGATGAGCTGGAGAAGCTGCGCAATGTCGCCCGCGCGCGCGACGAACGCATGGCGGACGTGCTGCGCCATGCGGTGCTCGCTTTCCTCGCCTCGGAAGATCCTGACGCCTGATCTCTAGCTCCGTCGCGCCGGAGCATCCGCAGCGCCTGATTCGATCTGCGCCGGTCCCCCGCGGGCCGGCGTTTTGCTTCGCGCTGCATACCCGATGCCGGGAGCGACCTTGCCGGCGCACGGGGTATAGGTTGCGTGCGCACCCGTAATGATTGAAGGCAGGATACGCGCTACGCGCAAAACGCGATTTTGAACTCGGTGTTATTCTCTCAGGTTGGAAATATTTTTCTATTCTGCAGGTTTGATACTTCCTTTCTGTGTCTCCGGTGTGTATATCTCTACTGCACACAAAAAGAGCGCTGCGCGGGGTAAACTCGTGCCATGAAGGAGCTTGAAGGGATGCAGTCCAGAGATGAGATCATCGACATGACGGCAGACATCGTGTCTGCCTATGTCGGTAACAACAGCGTACCCGCCAGTGAACTGCCGGCGTTGATTTCCAGCATTCACGGCGCACTGCTCGCCGCCTCCTCCGGCAAGCCGGTAGAGGCGGAAGAACAGTTGCGGCCTGCCGTGCCCGTCAAGAAGTCGGTGCAGGACGACCAGGTCACCTGCCTGATTTGTGGCGGCTCGTTCAAGTCGCTGCGCCGCCACCTCGGCACCCAGCACAATATCACGCCGGAGCAATACCGGGTGATGTGGGGCTTGTCCCCGGATTATCCGATGGTCGCGCCGTCCTATGCGAAGGCGCG
>JAJLJT010000097.1:0-5732 GCA_033844555.1 Alphaproteobacteria bacterium
TCATGCGGCAGGCCCCTCGCCGGGCTTGCTGCCCCAGATTGCGCGCTGTTCGGCGATGGCGGCGTCGAGTTCCTCGCGCGTGATGACGTTCTTCTCGACGAGGATGTCGATCATCGCCTCGAGGCGGCGGCGGTAGAAGGACAGCGCCTTGTACTTGTCGGCCCCGAAACTCTCGAAGCCGCGCCGCATCTCGTCGAGGGAGACGATCCGCCGCGTGCCGTCGCCCAGCAGGTTGCGCACGGCCTCGGTCTGCTTCTCCCAGTGGAGCCAGGGCAGCTCCTCCTTCGGGATGCATCCGGCCTCGTCGCCGCCGATGTCGTGGTATCCGCGCATGTTCGCGTGCTCCGTTCGGTCCGGGCGGACTGGCCGCCCCACAATCACAGGGTTTCGACGCGCGCCTCGCGCTGGAAGATCTCCAGGCACTGGCTGCGCAGCGCCACGAAATCGGCGCCGATCAGGGTCGCGGCGTCGCGCGGACGCGGCAGCGGATTGTCGACCAGCGCCGCCACGCGCGTCGGCCGCCGGGTCAGCAGAAGGACATGGTCGGCCATCTGCACCGCCTCCTCCAGGTCGTGCGAGACGAGCATCATGGTCGTGCCGGTCTTCTGGAAGATCGCCTGCAACTTCTCGCGCATCAGCAGCGTCATCTCGTAGTCGAGCGCGGAGAACGGCTCGTCGAGGAACAGCACCTCCGGCTCCGGCGCCAGCGCGCGCAGGATGGAGACCGCCTGCTGCTGGCCGCCCGACAGCTGGTAGGGATAGGCGTTGAGGTCGATCTTGATGCCGAAATCCGCGATCAGCTGCTCGACGCGCGCGGTGCGCGCCTTCTTCGGCATGCCCTTGATCTTCAGGGGGTAGTGGATGTTGTCGATGGCCCGCAGCCAGGGAAAGAGCGCCTCGCGGTAGTTCTGGAACACGTAGGAGATGCGCGTGTCCCGGATCGACTGGCCGTCGTAGAGCACCTCGCCCCCGTCGCGCGGCATCAGGCCGGAGATCATGTTGATCAGCGTGCTCTTGCCGCAGCCGTTGGGGCCGAACACGCTGACGAAGGACCCCAGCGGCAGGTCGAGGTCGAAGCCGTCGTAGACCACCGTCCCGCCGAAGGACTTGCGCAGGCCCCGGATGGTCAGCTGGCCGCGGCGGGCGGGGCGGGCGTCCGCCCCGCCCGAGGGCGCGGCGGCCAGCGGCGTGGCAGGGGCGCGCCCGCCATCGGCCTCGATCTCCGGCTCGCCGTCGTGTCGTGCGATGCGAAGTGCGGTCATGGCGGTGTCACGCTCCTGCTGTCTGGCAATGCCCTGGCGTCGTGCCGGGCTCAGTTGGTGGCGAAGTCGCTCAGCGAGAGGATCTTGGTGCGGACGTCCATCCGCTCCTTCAGCACGCCCTCGGACGTGAACACGTCCACGAACGCCTGGTAGGAATTGAGGTCCGTCTCGTTGAGGTCGGAGAAGCCGCGCAGATAGGGCTGGGCCAGCAGGTCGAGCTGCTCGGCGCGGATCGCCGTGTACTTGGGAATGATCGCCTTGTATTTCGCGAAGTCGGCGTTGGCGAGCCGGGTCGCCTCGTCGATGATCTCCACGATCTTGCGCGCGACCGTCGGACGCTCGTTGATGAACTTGGTCGTCAGCACCGCCGCACCCGAATAGAAGGGATCCGCGATCACCGCCGCGACCGGGTTGATCATGGCGCGGTCGACACCGTCCGTCGCCGCCGCGATCGAGCCCACAGGCTCGAGCGAGAGGGTGGCATCGACGCTGCCGCCGAGGACGGCCGGCACCTGCTGCGGCACGGCGAGGTCGACCAGCGTCACGTCCTTGTCCGGGTCGAGGCCCGCAGAGCGCACCAGGTGGCGGGAGATCGTGCGCCACTGGATGCCCGGCACATGGCCCAGCGTCTTGCCCTTGAGGTCGGCGAAGGACTGGATGCCGCTGCCCGTCTTCACGATCAGGCCGTCGTTGATCAGGTTGACGCCGATGCCGCCGCCCTGCAGGCCGAACACCTTGAACGTGCCGGGGAACTTCGCTTCCGCGAGCATCGCGATGCCGGCCGCCGCGCCCGGAGGTCCGAAGTCGGCGCGGCCCGAGACCAGCGCGTCGATGATGTGGTTCGGCGACTGCATCTTGTTCGAGTTGACCTTGATGCAGGCCTTCTCGAACAGGCCTTCCTCGTGCGCGACGTAATAGGCCGTCGTCTGCATGATCGGCAGCCAGGCGGAGGTCACTTCCTCGTAGGAGGTGCAGGCCGCCTGCGCGGTGCCGGTGCCTGCCGCAGCCGCGAAGCCGGCGGCGAAGAGCCATTTCTTGAACATGGGTGCTGTCCTTTCCTGGATAGACCGCGGGGAGAGAGGGGGAAGGCTCACTTGCCGGACCAGTGCACGAGGTATTTCTCGGCCACGAGGAAGAGCACGTTCAGGCCGTAGCCCATCGCGCCCGTGACCAGGATCGAGCCGTACATGTCCGTCAGGTTGTAGGAGATCTGCGCATCGATGATCCGGTGGCCGAGGCCGTCGGTCGCGCCGATGAACATCTCCGCCACGATGATGACGACGAGCGCGATGGAGATGCCCGTGCGCAGGCCGACGAAGGTCTGCGGCAGCGTCTCGAAGAACACCACGTCGAAGAAGATCCGGGCGCGCGAGGCGCCCATGGAGCGGGCCGCGAGCAGCCGCGTCTGGCGCGCGTTCATCACGCCATAGGCGACGTTGAACACCACCACCAGCCAGCCCGCGAAGGCCGCGACCGCGATCTTGGAGAAGTCGCCCAGCCCGAACAGCAGCAGGAACAGCGGGAACATCGCCGTCGCCGGGGTCGAGCGGAAGAAGTCCACGATGAACTCGACCGACCGGTAGACCTTGTCGTTGACGCCGAGGACGATGCCCACGGGCACGCCCGCGACCGCGGCGAACGCGAAGGCGTAGAAGACGCGCACGAAGGTGGACCAGAAGTCCTCCATCAGGTTGCCGGACCAGATGTTCGCGCCCGTGTCTGCGAGCGTCGCGAAAGGCGAGGGCAGGAGGTTCTTGTCGACCAGCTCGAAGACGTAGGCGACCCACCACACCGCGATCAGGATGACCGGGCCGGACACGATGATCGCCGCAGACGACGTCCAGGACGGCAGCGAAAGCGCCGGACGCCGCGCCGGTGCGGCCAGATCGTGCGATGCCGTTTGCAATGTCACGGGACGTGCCTCCGTATCCGGTCCTCACACACCCGAAAAGGCGTGCAGGAGGAACGATAGGAGTGTGCTGTGATGCCGTCGTCTGCTAAATCCGTACCGGACCAGTTCATAAAATGCACCGGTCGGCCGGAACGCCTCCCGCCGCCGGACAAGGAGCAACGGGGATGCGGTCGCTTCTGGGCCTGAAATATGTCGACGTGATCGCGCGGGCGGGCTCGATCCGTCAGGCGGCGGAAACGCTGGCGATCACGCCGTCGGCGCTGAACCGGCGCCTGCTCGCGCTCGAGGAGGAACTGGGCGTGCAGATCTTCGAGCGTCTGCCGCGCGGCGTCCGGCCGAACGCGGCGGGAGAGATCCTGATCCACCACATCCGCAACCAGATCTCGGATCTCGAGCGGGTGCGGTCGCAGATCGCGGACCTGTCAGGGGTGCGGCGCGGCCATGTGGCGATCGCGTGCAGCCAGGCGCTGCTGCCCTATTTCCTGCCGCAGCAGATCCACGACTACCGGCGCGACCACCCGGCCGTGACCTTCGGCGTCTTTCCCAGAGACCGGGCGCAGGCCGAGCAGGCGCTGTCCGAATTCACCGCCGACCTCGCGCTGGTGTTCGAGCCGGTGCGGCTTGCGGAAATCCAGACGCTGATGACCGTCCGCCAGCCGATCCACGCGGTGATGGCGCGCGATCATCCCCTTGCACGGCGGAAGACGGTGCGGCTGCGCGAATGCCTCGATCACCCGCTCGCCCTGCCCTCGCCGCCCTATGGCGTCAGGACGCTGCTGGAGGCGGCGGCGGCACGGATCGGCCGCCCGCTCGAGCCCGCCATCCAGTCCGACAGCTTCGAGTTCCTGACCATGTGCGCAGGCCACGCCGGGCTGGTCTCCTTCCAGATCGAGATCGGCCTGCCAGCACAGGGGACGGAGGGTGCGCTGACGTCGCGGCCGATCGACACGCGCGACGTCCCCTCGGGCGTGCTGCACCTGGGACAGTTGCGCGGCCGCGCCCTGCCTGTCGCCGCGGCGCGCTTCGCCGACCAGCTCTCGCGCGCGCTGTTCGACCGCTTCGAAAGCGTCTGACCGCCAGTGCGGCGGCGGTTGCGGGGTCAGATGTGCAGCGCGCGGCCCAAGCCGCCGAGCGCCGCCTCCTGGAACGCCTCGCCGAGCGTCGGGTGCGCCTGGATGGTCGCGGCCACGTCCTCGAGCCGCGAGGCCATCTCAACGGCCAGCGAGAACTGGCCGGCGAACTCGGCAACGCCCGTCCCGACGGCCTGGATGCCGAGGATCTCGTGGCTGTCGGAGCGTGCGACGATCCGCACGAAGCCTTCACCAGCCCCGAGGGTCAGCGCGCGCGGGTTCGCCGTGAAGGGAAAGCGCGCGACGATGCGCCCTTCGCCCCCGCCGGACGGGCCCGGCCCCTCGCCGACCGTCACGATCTCCGGATCGGTGAAGCAGACGGCGGGCACGGCGCGGTGGTCCCAGGCGCGGCGGCGCCCGGCGACGAGTTCCGCCACCATCTCGCCCTGCGCCATCGCACGGTGAGCGAGCATCGGTTCGCCCGTGACGTCGCCGATGGCGTAGACGCCGCGCATGGCCGTCCGGCACTGGGCGTCGACCTTGATGAACGGGCCGTCCATCGGCAGCGCCAGCGTCGAGATATTGGCGGGATCGCCCTGCGGCCTGCGCCCGACCGCGACGAGGATCTTGTCGGCCTGCAGCGACGTCTCCGCACCGTCCGCGTCCTGGAGACGAAGCTCCCCCGCCCCCTCTCCCTGGCCCAGCACCTTGGTGGACAGCAGGAGCGTGACGCCATGCGCCTTCAGGCTCGCCGCGACGGGCCGCGTCAGTTCGGTGTCGTATTGCGGCAGGATGCGGTCGGCAGCCTCCACCACCGTCACGTCCGCGCCGAGCTTGGCGTAGGCCGTGCCGATCTCCAGCCCGATATAGCCCGCGCCGACCACGGCCAGCCGCTTCGGTACCTCGCGCAGCGACAAGGCGCCCGCGGACGAGATCACATCGCCCCCGAAGGGAAGGTCCGGCAGCGCGACGGGGGCCGCGCCCGTCGCGATCACCACGGCTTCCGCGCGGATTGTCGTCGTGCCGTCGGGCCCCTGCACCTCGACCGTCTTGCCGTCCCGGAACGCGGCCTCGCCCCGGATACGGCGGACGCCCGCACGCTTCAGCAGGCCGCCGACGCCCGTGCGCAGCCGCCCGACGATGCCGTCCTTCCAGTCCATGGCGGCGGCGAGGTCGATCTTCGGGTCGCGCGCCGACAGGCCGAACGGATGGTCCCCTGCGGCATGGGTGAGCCGGGCATAATCCTCCGCGGCGTGGATCAGCGCCTTGGACGGGATGCAGCCGACATTGAGGCAGGTGCCGCCGTCCTCGCCCGCGTCCACGATGACCGTGTCGAGGCCGAGCTGACCCGCCCGGATCGCGCAGACATAGCCGCCGGGACCCGCCCCGATGACCAGCAGCGTGCAGGAAATCGCGGTCATGGCTCAGCCCTCCACGAACAGAAGCGCGGGCGTCTCGATCAGCTCCTTGAGGCGCGCGACGAAGACC
>JAJLJT010000098.1:0-19442 GCA_033844555.1 Alphaproteobacteria bacterium
GATGGAGGAACGCCGCCGGCTCGAGCGTGAACTGGCGGACGCGAAACGCGCGCTCGCCCTGGGCGGCGGCGCTGGCGGCGGATCCGGTTCCGCGCCCGTGGACGTGGCGGGCGTGCGCTATCTGGGCAGGGTGCTGGACGGCGTGAACCCGAAGGACCTGCGCGGCCTGATCGACGAGGCCAAGCGCGACCTGGGCTCCGGCGTGGTCGCCTATGTTGCGGTCAACGACGGGAAGGCGGCCATCGCCGTTGGCGTCACCGAAGACCTGACCGGGACGCTGAGCGCGGTCGATCTCGTGCGCGTGGGGGCCGAGGCGCTGGGCGGCAAGGGTGGCGGCGGCCGGCCGGACATGGCGCAGGCAGGCGGTCCGAACGGCGCGGACGCGGCCAAGGCGCTGGAAGCGCTTCAGGCGGCACTCGCGGCGCGCGCTGCGGCCTGAGAAGGCCCTGCTCAGTCGCGGTCAGGGGCCTGTTGGCTTGCGAGGCGGGCGAGAAGGTCTGCGGGCATTGAGGCTTCCGTCGTGCGGCCGGGCAGACGGTGCAGCTTCTCGAACCAGGAGAGGCGGCTCTCGATCCCCTCCTGCATGAGGGGCGGCACGCGCTCCGGGTCGTCGAGACTGCCGATCGAAACGGCGATGCGCGGCCGGCCGGCAACCGCATAGGTCAGCGGCGTCCCGCACAGCCGGCAGAACCCCCGCCGGCCAGCCTCAGACGACTTGAAGACCGCAATCTCCCCGCGCGTCAGGTGGAAGTGGTGCGCGTCCAGTCCCGCGAGCGCGGCGAACGGCGCGCCGAAAGCCTTCTGGCACATCCGGCAATGACAGATCGACGGCGTATCGGGGATGGCGTCCAGCGCATAGCGCACGGCCCCGCACTGGCACCCGCCCGTCAGGACGGCATCTGTTGGGGCGCTCATGGTCCTTACTCCTCCGTGGCCGAAAGCAAAGGGGCCCGGCGGACGACCCGCCGGACCCCCAGCAAACCACGAAGCCAGCAAAACTCGAAGAAGCTGGGCGCGTCAGCCCAGCGCCTTCTGCAGGTTGGCGTCGATCTTGTCGAGGAAGCCCGTGGTGCTGAGCCACTTCTGGTCCGGTCCGACGAGCAGCGCGAGATCCTTCGTCATGTAGCCGGATTCGACCGTTTCGATACACACCCGCTCCAGCGTGTCCGCGAAACGCGCAAGCTCGGCATTGTCGTCCAGCTTCGCGCGGTGTGCGAGGCCGCGCGTCCAGGCGAAGATCGAGGCGATGGAGTTGGTCGACGTCTCCTTGCCCTGCTGGTGCAGGCGGTAATGGCGCGTGACCGTGCCGTGGGCGGCTTCGGCCTCGACCGTCTTGCCGTCCGGCGTCATCAGCACGGAGGTCATCAGGCCGAGCGAACCGAAGCCTTGCGCGACCGTGTCGGACTGCACGTCGCCGTCGTAGTTCTTGCACGCCCAGATGAAGGCGCCCGACCACTTCATCGCGCAGGCGACCATGTCGTCGATCAGGCGATGCTCGTAGGTGATGCCGGCATCCTCGAACTTCTTCTGGAAGTCCTTCTCGAACACCTCCTGGAACAGGTCCTTGAAGCGGCCGTCATAGGCCTTGAGGATGGTGTTCTTGGTCGACAGATAGACCGGCCAGCCGCGGTTCAGGCCGTAGTTCATGCAGGCGCGCGCGAAATCGCGGATCGACTCGTCGAGGTTGTACATCGCCATGGCGACGCCGCCGCCGGGGTAGTTGTAGACCTCGTGCTCGATGACCTGGCCGTCCTCGCCCTCGAACTTGATGGTCAGCTTGCCCTTGCCCGGGACCACGAAATCGGTGGCGCGGTACTGGTCGCCGAAGGCGTGGCGGCCGACCACGATCGGCTGCGTCCAGCCCGGCACGAGGCGCGGCACGTTCTTGCAGATGATCGGCTCGCGGAAGACGACGCCGCCAAGGATGTTGCGGATGGTGCCGTTCGGCGACTTCCACATCTTCTTCAGGCCGAATTCCTCGACCCGCGCCTCGTCCGGCGTGATCGTCGCGCACTTCACGCCGACGCCATGCTTCTTGATCGCTTCGGCCGCATCGACCGTGACCTGATCGTTGGTCTGGTCGCGGTACTCGATCCCGAGGTCGTAGTACTCCAGCTTGATGTCGAGATAGGGCAGGATCAGCTTCTGCTTGATGAAGTCCCAGATAATCCGGGTCATCTCGTCGCCGTCCAGTTCGACGACCGGATTTGCCACCTTGATTTTCGTCATGGATCCCTCGGGCCTTGAGCGTTGCCTTTGAAGGACGCGACCGTCCGCGCGCCCCGCCTTGATCGCGGCGGACCATAGCCGAGGCCGCGCCCCTCGCCAAGTACGCCAAAGGGCGTTAGAAGGCGCGGGCTCGCATAGCAGGAGAATTTGCCGCCCATGGCCGGAACCGACCGCACCGCCCTCGCGATCACCGGTGGCCCCGTGATCGTACTCGTCGAGCCGCAGCTTGCCGACAACATCGGGGCCGCGGCCCGGGCCATGCTGAATTTCGGGCTGACCGAGATGCGGCTCGTCGCGCCGCGCGACGGCTGGCCGAACGACCGGGCAAACGCGATGGCGAGCGGAGCGGTCGAGGTGCTGGAGCGCGCGCAGGTGTTCGAGACGACGGCCGAGGCGATCGCCGACCTGCACTGGGTCGCGGCGACGACGGCGCGGGGGCGCGACCTGGTGAAGCCGGTGCTCGGCCCCGACGCGGCGACGCGCGAGGCGGCCTCGCGCATGTCCGCCGGGCAGAGGTGCGGCGTGCTGTTCGGGCGGGAGCGCACGGGACTGGAGAGCGAGGATATCGCGCGCGCCCACGCCATCGTCACCTATCCGGTGAACCCGGCGTTCGCGTCCCTCAATCTCGCGCAGGCCGTGCTGCTCTATGGCTACGAGTGGTTCCGCGCCGCCGTCGACTGGACGCCGCACCAGATGCCCGCGCCGGCCCCGGTCGCGGAGTTCGAGGGCTTCATCGGCCACCTGGAGCGGGAACTCGATGCCTCCGGCTTCCTGCGCCCGGCGGAGAAGAAGCCCGGCATGATGCGCAACATCCGCGCCATGTTCCAGCGCGCCGACCTGACGGGGCAGGAGGTGCGCACGCTGCGCGGCGTGGTCCGCGCGCTCGCCGAGTTCCGGCCCGCGACCAAGGCGCACCTGATCAGGAACCCCGGTCCCATCGTGGACGAGGAGGACGGGGTTTGACATTTCGCGCCGAGACCGTATAACCCCCGACTTCGCCGGCGCATAAGGCCGGCGGGAAACGCGTGCCCGTGCCGTCTGCGATAGAAAGCGGCGGTCTGTCGTCCGGGGCGACCCGGAAGAGGAGGGCGCGAACACTTTTGATGACGATGTCACCGGATTGAAGGACTGAACATGTCGAAGCGCAGCGAAGCGAAGTACAAGCTCGACCGCCGCATGGGCGAGAACATCTGGGGCCGCCCGAAGAGCCCGGTCAACAAGCGCGAATACGGCCCCGGCCAGCACGGCCAGCGCCGCAAGGGCAAGCTCTCCGACTTCGGCGTGCAGCTGCGCGCCAAGCAGAAGCTGAAGGGCTACTACGGCAACATCACCGAGAAGCAGTTCCACCGCACCTATGTCGAGGCGGAGCGGCGCAAGGGCGACACCGGCGAGAACCTGGTGGGCCTGTTGGAAAGCCGCCTGGACGCGGTCGTCTACCGCTCGAAGTTCGTGCCGACCGTGTTCGCGGCGCGCCAGTTCGTCAACCACGGCCACGTGAACGTCAACGGCCGCCGGGTGAACATCCCGAGCTTCCGCTGCAAGCCGGGCGACGTGATCGAGATCCGCGGCAAGGCGCGCGAGATGGCGCTGGTGCTCGAGGCGCTGCAGTCGGCGGAGCGGGACATCCCCGACTATGTCGACGTCGACGTGAACAAGATGACGTCGACCTTCGTGCGCATCCCGCGCCTGGGCGACATTCCCTACCCGGTGCACATGGAGCCGAACCTGGTCGTCGAGTTCTACTCGCGCTGACCGGTCCGCGCAGGGACTGAGACGGACACGGGGGCCTTCGGGCCCCCGTTTTCATTGGCGGTATCGGCAGTGTGATTGTGCGGCCGATCCGCCAAATGTAGATGGCAAAGAAAAATTTGAGTAAATTGGGAGTGAATTTGTAAATATATCCCAACTGCCGATGTTTCTGGTCGGGGTGGGTTGCCAGGACCGGCGGATTGTCATTTGGTTTCTCTGAAAGGGGGGCTTGTGTTCAATTCTGTTGACGGCATCAAGCATGATTTTCGTCCCGTGCAAGGGCTTCTGAACCGGGCTGCTATCATTGCCGTCGCTTCCATCTTGGCCGGGTGTCAGTCGACGGGAAATCCGGCCTCGGGAAGCCGCGCAATGGGCACGCTGGTGGAGGGTGCGGGCAAACCATGGAGCGTGGTCTACGGTCAGGAGATCGGTGGGCGACAGGACGCCGTACGTTATGAAGTGCGGGCTGGTGATGTCGAGGACAAGGCATACCGCGCATCGCGGTCGGAAACCGCGTGGGGCGACCATGCGCCTTTCGGCTCGGAACGGGAATACAGGTTCTCGCTCTTCATTCCATCTGAGCCCGATTGGACTGAAGCGGCTCGTTCAAATCTTGTGATGGGCCAGATCCATCACGGCACTGACGGGTGCTTCGTCTATCCGCCAGTGCTGCAAACGCTTGGTCTCAGGGATGGCCAGTATTTTCTCTATATAGCTGCGCAGTACAGAAAATCCGGTTGCTATCCCACGCGGGGCGCATTCGAGCGTATGAGAATTGAGTTCGATAAATGGTACGACTTCCATTATCGCATCCGGTTTTCTCAAGGAGATGACGGATACGTGAAACTGACCGTGAACGACGAGACGGTCATGGACTACGATGGGCCGGTCGGCTTCCAGCTAGGTGAGAAGCAGGGGCCGCGGAACTGGCATCACTTCCTGAAGCTCGGTCTCTACAGGCAAATCGATAGCGATGCGCCGATCTGGGTGTATTACAAGTACTGACGAGGAATCGCTGTCCACCGGCAGGGCGCGTGCGTCGTCCAGGAAATCCGCCTTTAGCGCGCGCCCCAATGCACGGTGTAGGCAAGGCGCGGAAGCGTGCCGTCGGCGGGGGCCGGCACGGGGGCGACGCCAACCTTGTAGAGGCCCGAGGAGGCGATCGGCACGACGAAGAGACCGCGCCCGCTGGCCGTCACCACATGTTCGCGCAGCGACTCCGGCATGCCGTCTCGCATCACGGTCAGACGCAGGGCGCCGGCGGAGATGTCGGCGTCGTATTCCACGAACATCGTCTGGCCGGAGAGATAGTAGAAGGTCTTGAGCCCCAGCGTGTCCACGGGCACGGCCCCGGACGCGAAGAGGGTGGCCGCGGCAGGGCCTTCGAGGCGGCCGCTCTCCCGGCCGACATAGGGGAAGATGCCGCTCAGATAGACGAACACCGCCGTGCCGACGGCACCCGCGATCAGGATGCCGAAAAAGGTGCCGATGCCGCCCTTCGACGTCGGGCGGCCGTCGGCGCGGGCCGGGGCGGTGCGGGGTGCGGGACGGGCCATGCGCACGAGTGTAGCCCGGAGAGTCTTAGCCGGGCGTGAACGCAAGCGCCCCGAAACGCGAAACCGCCGGGCGCTGGAAGGCGGCCCGGCGGCGCGTTTCCGCGTCTGCGAGGGGAACGCCTCAGGCGGCGTTCTCCATCGCGATGCCCTTGTCCTGGAGGAACTGCTGCAACTCGCCTTCCTGGAACATCTCGCGGACGATGTCGCAGCCGCCCACGAACTCGCCCTTCACATAAAGCTGGGGGATCGTCGGCCAGTCGGAGAAGTCCTTGATTCCCTGGCGGATCTCCATGTCGTCGAGCACGTTCACGCCCTTGAACTTCACGCCGAGGTAGGTCAGCACCTGCACCACCTGGCTGGAGAAGCCGCACTGCGGAAACACGGGCGTGCCCTTCATGAAGAGCACCACGTCGTTCTCCGTGATGTCCTTGCGGATCTGGTCGAACGCCGGATTGTCACTCATCGTCATCGTCTCCCATCATGCCCGGGTCAAGGGCCGGACCGTGGTTGCTGGAAAATCCTGTCAGGCCGGGGCAGAGGTCTGCAGGGCGAGCGCGTGCAACTCTCCGCCCATCCGGCCTTTCAGGGCATCGTAGACCATCTTGTGCTGCTGCACGCGCGTCTTGCCCGCAAACGCGGCGGACACGACATGCGCCGCGTAATGGTCGCCATCGCCGGCCAGATCCTCGATGCGGACCTGCGCATCCGGAAAGCTTTCCCTGATCAGCCGTTCGATGTCTGCGGCATCCATTGCCATCGGGCGCCTTGCCTCCTCAGCTTGCGTCCATGAAGCGAGGGAACCACGACTCGTGCGCGGTCCGCAACGCCTCAACGGATATGGAGAGATGGCCCTCGACGGTCAATGCGTCGCCGCCCGTGGACCCGATGCGCTGCGCCGGAATTCCGCTCTCCCGCGCCCGGGCGAGAAGGCCCTCCGCCTCGCCCTCCGGCACGCAGAGGAGGTAGCGCGCCTGGTCCTCTCCGAAGAGGGCGGCATGGGCCGGAACCTTGTTCGGCAGCGTCCGGATGCGCGCGCCGATGCCGGACGCCATCGCCATCTCGGCGAGCGCCACGGCCAGGCCGCCGTCGGCGAGGTCGTGCGCGGTGCGCACCGCGCCGTCCTCGACGAGGGTCCGCACGAAGTCGCCGTTCGCCCGCTCCGCCGCCAGATCGACGGGCGGGGGCGGGCCGTCCTCGCGGCCCAGCACATCGCGCAGGTATGCCGTCTGGCCGAGGTGGCCGGCCGTTGCGCCGATGAGGACGATCGCCTCGCCCTCCGCCTTGAAGGGCACGGTCGCGATGCGGTCGCAGTCGGCGATGAGGCCCACCGCGCCGATGGCCGGGGTGGGCAGGATCGCGCGGCCCTGCGTCTCGTTGTAGAGGCTGACATTGCCGGAGACGACCGGCGTGTCGAGCGCGCTGCACGCTTCCCCGATGCCCCGGATCGCGGCGACGAACTGGCCCATGATCTCCGGCCGCTCGGGATTGCCGAAATTCAGGTTGTCGGTGATGGCGAGCGGCTTCGCGCCCACCGCGCAGAGATTGCGGAACGTCTCCGCCACCGCCTGCGCGCCGCCAATGCGCGGGTCGGCCTCCACATAGCGGGGGGTGACGTCGCAGGTCACGCCCAGCGCCTTGCGCGTGCCCTCGATCCGCACGACCGCGGCGTCGCCGCCGGGACGCACCAGCGTGTTGCCCTGGACGAGGTGATCGTACTGCTCCCACACCCAGCGGCGCGAGCAGAGGTCGGGCGAGCCGATCAGCGTCAGCAAGGCCTCGCCCAGGTCGCGCACGGGCGCCACCTCGCCCAGCGGCGCGGGCGCGGCCGGTGCAGTCCAGGGGCGGTCGTACTCCGGCGCCTCGTCGCCCAGCTCCTTGATCGGCAGGTCGGCGTATTCCGCGCCGTTCATGCAGATGCGGAAGCGCTTGTCGTCGGTCGTGTGGCCGACGACGGCGAAGTCGAGGCCGTATTTGCGGAAGATCGCCTCCGCCACCTGCTCCCGGCCCGGGCGCAGCACCATGAGCATCCGCTCCTGGCTCTCCGACAGCATCATCTCGTAGGGCGTCATGCCGGTCTCGCGGCAGGGCACATGCTCGAGGTCGAGCCGCACGCCGAGATTGCCCTTCGCGCCCATCTCGACCGCCGAACAGGTGAGGCCCGCCGCCCCCATGTCCTGGATCGCGATCACCGCGTCCGTCGCCATCAGTTCGAGGCACGCCTCCAGCAGCAGCTTTTCCGAGAACGGGTCGCCCACCTGCACGGTCGGGCGCTTCTCCTCGGTCGCGTCGTCGAACTCCTGGCTCGCCATGGAGGCGCCGTGAATGCCGTCGCGCCCTGTCTTGGAGCCGAGGTAGACGATGGGGTTCCCCACGCCCGACGCCGCCGAATAGAAGATCCTGTCGGCCGGCGCGATGCCCACCGCCATCGCGTTGACGAGGATGTTGCCGTTGTAGCGCGGGTGGAAGTTCACCTCGCCGCCCACCGTCGGCACGCCGAACGCGTTTCCGTAGCCGCCGATCCCCTCGACCACGCCCGCGACGAGATGGCGCGTGCGCGGATGGTCCGGCGCGCCGAAGCGCAGCGCGTTGAGCGCCGCGATGGGCCGCGCGCCCATGGTGAAGACGTCGCGCAGGATGCCGCCCACGCCGGTCGCCGCGCCCTGGTAGGGCTCGATGAAGCTCGGGTGGTTGTGGCTCTCCATCTTGAAGACGACCGCCAGCCCGTCGCCGATGTCGACGACGCCCGCGTTCTCGCCCGGCCCGCAGATGACCTGCGGCCCCTTGGTCGGCAGCGTCTTGAGGTGGATCTTCGAGGACTTGTAGGAGCAGTGCTCGTTCCACATGGCGGAGAAGATGCCAAGTTCCGTCAGCGTCGGCACGCGGCCGATCAGCGACAGGATCTTCTCGTACTCCTCGGGCTTCAGGCCATGCTCGACGGCCATCTCGACCGTCACCTGCGGCTCCTCGCCCGGTCCCTTGTTGTGAGTGCGGGGATGCGTCACGCTACCGTCTCCACCAGCGAGCGGAAGAGGCCGAGCCCGTCCGTGCCGCCCTGCGCCGGGTCGGTCAGGTTTTCCGGGTGCGGCATCATGCCGAGCACATTGCGCCGTTCGTTCAGGATGCCCGCGATGTTCTCCAGCGAGCCGTTCGGGTTGGCCGCCGCCGTTATCGTGCCGTCCGCGCCGCAATAGCGGAAGGCGACGCGGTCGGCGTCCTTCAGCCGGGCGATGGTGTCGGCGTCGGCGAAATAATTGCCGTCGTGGTGCGCCACCGGCACGCGCAAGACCTGGCCCTGCGCATAGGCCTGGGTGAAGCCGGACCGCGCCGTTTCCACCCGCAGGTGAACGTCGCGGCAGATGAACTTCAGGCCCGCGTTGCGCAAGAGCGCGCCTGGCAGCAGCCCGGTCTCGGTCAGGACCTGGAAGCCGTTGCAGATACCGAGCACCGGCACGCCCGCGCCGGCCCGGCGCACGACCTCAGGAATGACGGCGGAGCGGGCCGCCATCGCGCCGCAGCGCAGATAGTCGCCGTGCGCGAAGCCGCCCGGCAGCACGATCAGGTCGGCGCGGGGCAGCGCGGTCTCGTCGTGCCAGACGAACTCGGCCTTGCCGCCGGCGCGCACGATGGCGGCGGCGACGTCGCGCTCGCGGTTGGTGCCGGGGAAGACGACGACGACCGCTTTCACCCGACCAGCTCCACGTCGTATTTCTCGATCACCGTGTTGGCGAGCAGCTTCTCGCACATGTCGCGGACACTGGCCTCGGCGCGCGCGGGGTCGGTCTCGTCAAGCTCGATCTCGATGAGCTTGCCCTGCCGGACCTCGCCGACGCCCTCGAAGCCGAGCGTGCCCAGCGCCTTCCCGATCGCCTTGCCCTGCGGATCGAGGACACCGGTCTTGAGCGTGATGTGAACCCTGGCCTTCACCTGATTCCCTTTCGATCTGCGCCCTGGCGGCAGTCTTACGTCGCGGAGGCGGACTGTCCCTCGCCCGGCATCAGGCCGAGGCGGCGGGCAACCTCCTGATAGGCTTCCGTGACCCCGCCGAGGTCGCGGCGGAAGCGGTCCTTGTCGAGCTTCTCGCCCGTCTCGATGTCCCACAGGCGGCACGAATCGGGGCTGATCTCGTCGGCGAGCACGATGCGCATCATGTCGTTCTCGTAAAGCCGGCCGAATTCCAGCTTGAAGTCGACGAGCCGGATGCCGATGCCGAGGAACAGGCCCGACAGGAAATCGTTCACCCGCAGCGCCAGCGCGATCATGTCGTCGAGGTCTTGCGTGGAGGCCCAGCCGAAGGCGGTGATGTGCTCCTCCGACACCATCGGGTCGCCCAGCGCGTCGTTCTTGTAATAGAACTCGACGATGGAGCGGGGCAGGGCGGAGCCTTCCTCGAGCCCCAGCCGCTTCGACAGAGAGCCCGCGGCGACGTTGCGCACCACGACCTCGATCGGGATGATCTCGACCTCGTGGACAAGCTGTTCGCGCATGTTCAGGCGGCGGATGAAGTGCGTGGGAACGCCCAGCTCGTTCAGCCGCGTCATGATGTATTCGGAGATGCGGTTGTTCAGCACCCCCTTGCCGTCGAGCACCGCGCGCTTCTCGTTGTTGAACGCCGTGGTGTCGTCCTTGAAATACTGGATGAGGGTGCCGGGCTCGGGGCCCTCGTAGAGCACCTTGGCCTTGCCTTCGTAAATCCGTCTGCGCCGTGCCATGGGGTGGCCTGCCTCGCCGAAAAGGGGGCTTCAGAAGGGACGCCGTGCGCGCGTGCCGCTGCGGCCGTCCGTACGCGAGGCGGTTCTTACTCCAAAGGCTTGCGCAAAACAACGCTCGCGCCTTGATATAGGGGGGCGGCGGGGGTATCCCGTAGCCCGAGCGAAACGCCGCATCAAACGTCGAGGAGATGGGAGCCGCCATGAGCGCGTTCAATGACCGGGAAAAGGGTTACGAATCCAAATTCGCGCATGACGAGGAACTGCGCTTCAAGGCGAACGCGCGGCGCGCGAAGCTCGTCGGGCTGTGGGCGGCGGGCCTGATGGGCAAGTCCGGCGACGAGGCCGACGCCTATGCGAAGTCCGTCGTCATCGCCGACTTCGAGGAAGCGGGCGACGAGGACGTGTTCCGCAAGCTGCGCAAGGATCTGGACGCCGCGGGCGTGGAGGTCTCCGACCACCAGATCCGCCGCGAGATGGACGACCTGCTGGTCACCGCGCGCGAGCAGATCATGACCGAAGTGAAGGGCTGACGTTCCGGGCCTCGCGAGCCGCGGGCCGGACCCAGGATGCGGAAAAGGCCGCCGGCATCCCGCCGGCGGCCTTTGCCATGTGCGCCGCGTGCGAGGGGCGGCCGCGTCAGTCGGCGTCGACCGACGGCAGGTTGACGGTGATGTCCGCCTGGTTCTGCTGGGCGTCGTAGTAGAGATATCCCAGCACGCCGACGGCGACGACCAGCGCCCCCACGATGAAGTAGAGGATGTTGTTGCCACCGGCCTGGCCCGTGTTGGTGCTCATCTCGGCGCGACCTCCTTCGTTTTCGTCCAGTGTCGTGGACCGGAGAACGCCGCGCCGGCGCGATGGGTTCCCGCGAAGGGAAGGCCGTCAGCCCTCCCCGAACACGCGGGCGAAGATCGTGTCCACGTGCTTCGTGTGGTAGCCGAGGTCGAACTTCTCCTCGATATCGGCCTCCGAGAGATACTTGCGCACGTCCTCGTCAGCCTTGAGGAAGGCGATGAAGTCGCCCTCGCCGCGCCAGACCTTCATGGCGTTGCGCTGCACGAGGCGGTAGGCGTCCTCCCGGCTCGCGCCCTTCTGGGTCAGCGCCAGCAGCACGCGCTGCGAATTGTGCAGGCCGCCCAGCCGGTCGAGGTTGCGCTGCATGTTTTCCGGGTACACGACCAGCTTGTCGATCACGCTCGTGAGGCGGGCGAGCGCGAAGTCGAGGGTCACGGTCGCGTCGGGGCCGATGTTGCGCTCCACCGAGGAGTGGGAGATGTCGCGCTCGTGCCACAGCGCCACGTTCTCCATCGCCGGGAACGCCATGGAGCGGACGAGGCGGGCAAGGCCCGTCAGGTTTTCCGTGAGCACGGGATTGCGCTTGTGCGGCATGGCGGAGGAGCCCTTCTGGCCGGCGGAGAAATACTCCTCCGCCTCCAGCACCTCGGTGCGCTGCAGGTGGCGCACTTCCGTCGCCAGCCGCTCGATGGAGGAGGCGACGACCGCGAGCACCGAGAAATACATGGCGTGCCGGTCGCGCGGGATCACCTGCGTGGAGACCGGCTCGACCGCGAGGCCCAGCTTCTCCGCCACGTGCGCCTCCACGCGCGGGTCGATGTTGGCGAAGGTGCCGACCGCGCCGGAAATGGCGCAGGTCGCGACCTCGGCGCGCGCGATCTCGAGCCGCTGCTTCGCGCGGTCGAACTCGGCATAGGCCTGGGCGAGCTTCAGTCCGAAGGTCACCGGCTCGGCATGGATGCCGTGGCTGCGCCCGATGCAGACAGTGTCCTTGTGCTCGTAGGCGCGGCGCTTGAGGGTGGCGAGCAGGGCCTCGATGTCGGCGATCAGCAGGTCGGTCGCGCGCACGAGCTGGACGTTGAAGCAGGTGTCGAGCACGTCGGACGAGGTCATGCCCTGGTGCACGAAGCGCGCATCGGGTCCGACGATCTCCGAGAGGTGCGTCAGGAAGGCGATGACGTCGTGCTTCACCTCGCGCTCGATCTCGTCGATGCGGCCGACGTCGAAGGTGGCCGGGCCGCCCTTCTCCCAGATCGTGCGGGCGGCCTCCTTCGGGATGATTCCCAGTTCCGCCATGGCGTCGGCCGCGTGCGCCTCGATCTCGAACCAGATGCGGAACCGGGTCTCGGGCGTCCAGATTGCGGACATCTCGGGGCGGGTGTAGCGGGGGATCATCGGCGGCGTCCTCGCGTTGCGGGATGGCGGCAGGGAAGGTTGACGCCGCGGCTCTTAGCAGAGGGGCGCGCCCGCCTCAACGCCGCAAGCGCGGCGATCAGCCGTGCTCGTCGCGGTGCAGCCGGCGCTTGAGCCGCTGCAGGCCCAGCCAGACGAGCCCGAGGACGAGGGGCGCGGCAAGGCCCGTGACCGTCGCGGGCTTGAGCGGCAGCAGCGATTCCGCCGCCTTCGCCACATAGCCGACGAGGCCCACCGCGTAATAGCTGATGGCGATGACCGAGAGCCCCTCGACCGTCTGCTGCAGGCGCAATTGCAGGCGCGCCCGCCGCTCCATGGAGGCGAGCAGGCCGCGGTTCTGCTCCTCCATCGCGACCTCGACACGGGTCCGCAGCAGGTTGGCCGCGCGCGCAAGCCGGCGCGACAGGTCGGCCATCCGGGTCTCGATGGTGCGGCAGGTGCGCATGGCGGGGCCGAGACGGCGGTCCATGAAGCCGTCGATGGTGCGGATCGCGGGCAGCCGCTCCTCCCGCAGCGCGTCGATGCGCGCCTCGACGATGCCGTGATAGGCGCGCGCGGCGGAAAACCGGTAGGAGCTTTGCGCGAGCAGGCGTTCCAGGCCGGAGGCGCGTGCCGTCAATTGGGCGAGCAGGCGGCGCTCGTCCTCCACGCCCTCCGCCGCGGACAGTTGCGCCGTGATGTCCGCCAGCGCCCGCTCCATGTCCGTGATCGTGGGCGCAAGCTCCCGCGCGACGGGCAGCGCGAGCAGCGCGAGACTGCGATAGGTCTCGATCTCGATGAGGCGCAGCACGAGACGGCCCGCCTGCCGCGCCTCCAGCCCGTGGTCGAGCAGCAGCATCCGCGCCGCGCCGTCCTCGTGCAGGCGGAAGTCGGTCCAGATCGTGGCCGCGCCTTCCGCCACCCGCGCGCCGCACAGGCTGCCGTCGGCGAGGAGGGGTTGCCACGCCTCCGGCAGGCGCTTTTCAGCGGGCGCTGGCACGACCATCAGGGTCAGCGCGCAGATCACCTGTCCCGGCAGGCGGGCGAGCCAGTCCTCTGGCAGGGGCAGGCGGTCGACGGGCGGGAAGTCCGCATCCGTCCCGGCCCGCGTGAAGAGGGTGTAGGAGGTGAACTCGGTATGCCGCTCCCACTTCAGCGTGAAGGTCGGGGCGGCGAGGATGAAATGGGTCGCATGTTCCGGCGGATGATCGAGGCCGAAGCGGTCGCACAGCAGGGTGAGCGCCGCGCGCTCCCGCTTCCGGCCATCCTCGCCCTGCAGCAGGGCGAGATGCACGATGCGGGTGCCGGGCTCCACCGGCACGGAGGGGCGTGCGTGCAGTTCGTTGGTCAGGTCGAATCTGAACGGATGGTCGGCGGGACGTGACATGGCGCCTCGACAGGCCTCAGAGCAGGCCGAGCGACTTGAAGCTCGCGTGCGCGCCCTGGCCGATGATGAGATGGTCGTGCAGCCGGATGCCGACGGCGCGCGCCGCCTCCTCGATCTGCTTGGTCATGGCGATGTCCGCCCCCGACGGCGTGGGATCCCCGCTTGGGTGATTATGGACGAGGATCAGCGCCGATGCACCCAGTTCCAGCGCGCGCTTGACCACCTCGCGCGGATAGACGGGCGTATGGTCGACGGTGCCCTTCTGCTGCACCTCGTCGGCGATCAGCAGGTTCTTCTTGTCGAGGAACAGGATGCGGAACTGCTCGGTCGTGTTGAAGCCCATGGCGGCGGTGCAATAGTCGAGCAGCGCGGTCCACGACGAGATGGCGGGCCGGTTCAGCACCCGCCCGCGGGAGAGTTTCAGGGCTGCTGCCTGCACGCTCTTCAGTGCGACGACAACGGTGTCGCCGACACCCTTGACCTCGCGCAGGCGGGCGGGATCGGCGCTCACCACCTCGCCGAAGCCGCCGAAGCGCGCGATCAGCGCCTTTGCGAGCGGCTTCACGTCGCTGCGCGGGATCGCGAGGAAGAGGATCAGCTCCAGAAGCTCGTAATCGGCGACCGCATCCGCGCCGCCGTCGAGAAAGCGCTGCTTCAGCCGGGCGCGATGGCCCGCGCGATGGTCGTCCGCCGTCCCGCTCGCGCCCGTGTCCGCCATCGCCGCGCTAGAGATAGGGCGGCCGGTGGAGCCCGGCGGGCGAGAGGGTGAAGATCTCCACCCCGTCGGCGGTCACGCCCACCGAATGCTCGAACTGCGCCGACAGGGTGCGGTCCTTGGTCACCGCCGTCCAGCCGTCCGAAAGAAGCTTCACCGCGGGCTTGCCGAGATTGATCATCGGCTCGATCGTGAAGAACATGCCTTCCTTCAGCACCGCGCCCTCGCGCGGGCGGCCGAAGTGCAGGACGCTGGGGGCGTCGTGGAACACGCGCCCCAGCCCGTGCCCGCAGAAGTCGCGCACCACGCCGCAGCGGTGGCTTTCGGCGTAAGCCTGGATTGCGTGGCCGATGTCGCCCAGCGTGACGCCCGGGCGCACCATGTCGATGCCGCGCATCATCGCCTCGTAGGTCACGTCGATCAGGCGTTCCGCCTTCCGCGAGATCGTGCCCACGGGGTACATCCGGCTCGTGTCGCCATGCCAGCCGTCGAGGATCACGGTGACGTCGATGTTGACGATGTCGCCGTCCTTCAACTCGCGGTCGCCCGGGATGCCGTGGCAGACCACGTGATTGACCGAGGTGCAGATCGACTTCGGGAAGCCGCGGTAGAAGAGGGGGGCGGGCACCGCGCCGCGCGCCACGATGAACTCGTGGCAGCGCCGGTCGAGTTCGTCCGTCGTCACGCCCGGCACGACGTGCGGCGTGATCATGTCGAGGCATTCCGCAGCAAGCCGCCCGGCCCTGCGCATGCCTTCGAACGCCGCGGGCCCGTGCAGCTTGATGCGGCCCGCGGGCGTCGCCACGGTTTCGAGAACGAATGCGTCTGTCATCGGGTTATGATCTCGTCTTTCCCGCCTCACACGTCAAGCGCGAGCCGCCGGACGGGCACGATTTCGTCGGGCGCGATCCGGCACGCGCACACCGCGACCTCCACGCCTGCCGCGCGCGCCTCCGCGAAGGCGGCGGCGTATCCGGGGTCGAGGTCGCCCGCCAGCGCGAACCGCTCGCAGTCGTCGCGCTGCACGATGTAGAGCATGAGCGCGCGCGCCCCCTGCGCCACCATGTCCGACATCTCGCGCAGGTGCTTCGCGCCGCGTGCGGTCACGCTGTCGGGAAATTCGGCGAGGCGTTCGCTGCGGCGCAGGTGCACGTTCTTCACCTCGATATAGATGGGCGGGGCGCCTTCGGGTTCGGCCAGCAGGTCGATCCGGCTCGACGCGCCGTACTTCACCTCGCGCCGCAGGGGCGCGCCCGCCGGCACCTCCGGCACCAGGCCCGCCGCGATCGCCTCCACGGCGAGGCCGTTCGGGCGGCCCGTGTTGATGCCGACGAGGGTGCCGTCGGCGCGGACAAGTTCGAGGGAGTGCGGATATTTCCGGCTCGTCCCCTCGTGTGCTTCCAGGAACACGTCCATGCCCGGATCGGCGAGGCCCAGCATCGCGCCGGGGTTCGGGCAGCTGACCGTGACCTCGCGCCCGTCGGCCAGCGTCACGTCCGCGAGAAAGCGCTTGTAGCGGCGGATCAGCCGGGCGGGGACGAGTGGGCGGGGAAACTGCATGGCAGGCACCTTCGATGTGGCGGCGGGCAGGCGGGCGAGGGGGCTTGACGCCGCCCCCTCCGCGCCCTTCCTAAAGAGCCGGAGCGCACCCGTCGAGAGCCAGGAGGAACACACCCATGTCCGAACAGCCGACCGCCGGCATGGTCATCATCGGCGAGGAGATCCTCGGCGGACGCACGCAGGACACCAATCTCGCGCGGCTCGCGAAGTTCCTGGGCCCCATCGGCATCGCCATCCGCGAGGTGCGCGTGGTCGTCGACGAGGTCGACGAGATCGCCGCCGCCGTCAATGCGCTGCGCAGCCGCTACACCTTTGTGTTCTCGACGGGCGGCATCGGGCCCACCCACGACGACGTGACGGCCGACGGCATCGCGCGGGCGTTCGGGGTGGAGCTGAAGGAGCGGGCGGACGCGCTCGCCATTCTCGAGGCCTATTACGCCGAGGGCGACCTCAACGCCGCCCGCCGCCGCATGGCGCGCATCCCGGGCGACGCCAGCCTGATCGAGAACCCGGTGAGCGCGGCGCCCGGCTTCCGGCTCGAAAACGTCTTCACCATGGCGGGCGTGCCGAAGATCGTCGACGGCATGCTGGAGAGCATCCGGCCGCAGCTTGCGGGCGGGCCGCCGCTCCTGTCGGTGTCGATCCGCTCGAACGCGCTGGAGGCGGAGATTTCCGAGGGGCTGGAGGCGATGCAGAACGCGATGCCGGACGTGCGCTTCGGCTCCTATCCCTTCGCCCGGTCGGGCCGGTTCGGCACGCGCCTCGTCGCACGCACGACCGATAGGAACCGGCTGGCGGCGGCGGAGGAGAAGATCGTCGCGCTGCTCCAGGGCCTGGGCAAGGAGTACGTCCGCGAGGACCCCGACGCGGCGTGAGGGTGCCCCGCGTCCTTTTGCAGGCGCGCAAGCCATCGGGCGCCCCGGCCATCGGAAATTTCCCCGCGAGGCTGGGGGCTTCCCGCCGGGCGCGGCCTCGCCTAGGTTGAACGCGCCGCGCTTCGCGATGCCCGCTTGGCGGAATTGGTAGACGCAAGGGACTTAAAATCCCTCGGCCGCAAGGCCATGCCGGTTCGACTCCGGCAGCGGGCACCACTCTCACGTTCGTCAGCGTTCGCGGACGTTCGCGGCGGTTCGGTAGGTAACTGTTTTTTCATGGAAAGTAGAGCGGGATCGGCCGATAGAGTTCGCGCTTGATCGTTGGCATTCGCGGAACCTGTCCGTATCTGGCGGGGAAATGCCTCGCGCGCGGTTCGCGGATACCAACACATGCCGCTCACCGATGTCAGGATCAGGGCGCTGAAACCCGCCGAGAAGCCCGTCAAGCACAGCGATGGCGGCGGGCTTTATCTGCGCGTCACGCCGCAGGGGTCGCGGTTGTGGCGCGTCGCCTACCGCTTCCACGGCCTTCAGAAGACACTGGCGCTCGGCGCCTACCCGGTCGTGTCCCTGGCCGAGGCGCGCAGCAAGCTGATGGAGGCCAGGAAGCTCCTGGCCGACGGGATCGATCCGTCCACCGAGAAGAAGAGCCGCCAGCTTTCGCAGCGCCTGCAACAGGCGAACAGCTTCGACGCCATCGCCGCCGAGCTCATGGAGAAGGCGCGGCGGGAAGGGCGCGCCGCGGCCACCCTCAAGAAAAAGGCGTGGCTCCTGGGCCTCGCCCGTCCCGCCATCGGGCACCGGCCCATCGCGGAGATCAGCGCGGCGGAAATCCTCGCCGTGCTGCGCGAGGTCGAGGCCAAGGGCAATTACGAGACCGCGCGACGCCTGCGCGCGACCATAGGGCAGGTGTTCCGTTTTGCCATCGCGACGGCCCGGGCCGAGAACGATCCGACGGGCGCGCTGCGCGGCGCCCTCATCAACCCGGTCGTCCAGCACCGGGCTGCCCTCACGTCGCAGGAGAGTTTCGCAGGCCTCGTGCGCGCCATCTGGGATTATGAGGGGTCACCCGTGACCCGCGCCGCCCTGCGCCTCATGGCGCTGCTCTATCCGCGCCCGGGCGAGCTGCGGATGGCCGAGTGGCCGGAGTTCGATCTCGACGAGGCCGTCTGGGTGATCCCCGCGGCGCGCGCCAAGATGCGCCGGGCACATCGCAAGCCGCTGCCGCCGGACGCGGTGGAGATCCTGCGGGATGTGCGCGCCATGGGCAGTCACTCGCGCTTCGTGTTTCCGGCGATGACCACGATAAGGCGGCCGATGTCTGAAAACACGCTGAATGTCGCCCTGCGCAGGCTCGGGTTCGACAAGACAGAAGCGAGTGCGCACGGGTTCAGGGCAAGCGCGTCCTCGCTTCTCAACGAAAGCGGGCTCTGGCACCCGGATGCGATCGAGGCCGAGCTCGGCCATGTCGGGGCCGATGCAGTGCGCAAGGCCTATCACCGCGCAAGTTATTGGGACGAGCGCGTGCGCATGGGCCGGTGGTGGGCGGATGAGCTGCGCCAGATGCGGGGCGAGGGGGACTGACAGCACAACGTCGCCTCACCGAGTTTGCCCGGCGACGCGCGGCCTTCGTCCTGCATACGGAGTCGCGAGAACAGAGCGCATCTTTCTGCTGGAGGGTGTCAAATGGCACGTTCAAGGATCACGGCGGCCGCTCTGAAGCGGATCGAACGGCGGCGCGCCGGACTGGATGGACCGGCCCTGACGGTGAAGGACGCCTGTGCCGCCGAGGGCGTTGCCGTTGCCAGCTATTTCCGAGCGCTCCACGCGACGCGTGCAGGAGAGATGGCCGCCATCGAACAGGACTGGGACGATCTGGCGCTGAGCTACGTGCCGCACCTTCCGCGTCCGGCTGACACAACCGATGAGGACTGGGAGCGCACGCTGGATGATGTGCGCTGGCAGGTGGCGCGCGCCTTTGACATCGCCTTTGCGAAGCCTGCGCCCACAACGCCTCCGAAAAAATTGGCGCACCTGGCCGAGGCGTTCATTGCCGAGGTCGAGGAGGCGGAGGGCTCCGTGACCGGGAAGCAAGACATTGCCTTTGCCTTCGCCACGCTCCCGCCGCAGGTACAGGCGCATCTCGAACGCGCCGGCATGATCGGCCGGAATGACGACGATTTCTCCATGGACGAGGCGCTGGCAGAGCCACAGGGCCTTGCAACCATGCTGCGCGAAGGTCTCGCCGCGATCGAGGCGACCGAAAGCATTCCGGCGCGCGGTCGCGGTGGCAAACTGGCCGACACGCGCGTGTACACGGTCGCGGTGCGGCTGCAGCGGATCTTCGAACAAGCGACCGCCGCACCAGCGACGCTCTGGCGCAACCCAGATGGGACGTGGGCGGGTGCGTTCCTGCAGTTCCTCCAAAATGCCGTCGATCACTTTCTGCCGGCTGGTCTAGTGAATCCGGGCACG
>JAJLJT010000099.1:0-6967 GCA_033844555.1 Alphaproteobacteria bacterium
GCCTCGGGCCAGAACCGGCTGCGCGGCATGATCGCGGAGCGGCCGGACTGGGTGCTGTCGCGCCAGCGCGCCTGGGGCGTGCCGATCACGGTGTTCGCCGACCCGGACACGGGCGAGGTGCTGAAGAACGAGGCCGTCAACGCCCGCATCGCCGATGCGTTCGAGGCGGAGGGCGCCGACGCCTGGTTCCGCGACGACGCGAAGGCGCGGTTCCTGTCTGGCCTGGTGGACGATCCGGACCGCTGGATGAAGGTCACCGACATCCTCGACGTCTGGTTCGATTCGGGCTCGACCCACTCCTATGTGCTCGACCGGCGCGAGGATCTGAAGCCCCACCGCATCGTCGACGGCGGGCGCGACCGGGTGCTCTATCTCGAAGGCTCCGACCAGCATCGCGGCTGGTTCCATTCCTCGCTGCTGGAAAGCTGCGGCACGCGGGGCCGCGCGCCCTACGACAGCGTGCTGACCCACGGCTTCGTGCTGGACGAGCAGGGCCGCAAGATGTCGAAGTCGCTCGGCAACACGGTCGCGCCGCAGGACGTGGTGAAGGAGTCGGGCGCCGACATCCTGCGGCTCTGGGTCGCCTTCTCCGACTATTCGGAGGATCTGCGCATCGGGCCGGAGATCCTGAAGTCGAACGTCGACGCCTACCGCCGCCTGCGCAACACGGTGCGCTGGCTGCTGGGCGCGCTCGACGGCTTCTCCGAGGCCGAGCGTCTGCCCGTCGCCGAGATGCCGGAGCTTGAGCGCTGGGTGCTGCACCGTCTGTGGCAGCTCGACGCGCTGGTGCGGCAGGGCTTCGACGATTTCGCCTTCCAGCGGGTCTATCACCAGCTCTTCACCTTCGCGACGAACGACCTGTCCTCGGTCTATTTCGACATCCGCAAGGACGCGCTCTATTGCGATGCGGCCGACAGCGTGCGCCGGCGTGCCTGCCGGACCGTGCTCGACCACGTGTTCCACTGCCTCGTGCGCTGGTTCGCGCCGGTTCTCGTCTTCACGATGGAGGAGGCGTGGCTCACCCGCTTCCCGTCGGAGACGGGATCGGTGCACCTGCAAACGCTCGTCGACGTGCCGGCGGAGTGGCGCGACGACGCGCTGGCGGAGAAGTGGGCGAAGGTGCGCAGGGTCCGCCGCGTCGTGACCGGCGCGCTGGAGGTCGAGCGCGCGGCCAAGCGCATCGGCGCGAGCCTCGAGGCCGCTCCCGTCATTCACATCGCCGACGCAGACCTGCGCGCCACGGTCGAGGGCGTGGACATGGCCGAGCTGTGCATCGCGTCTGCCGCCACGGTTGTCGCGGGCGAGGGGCCGGCGGACGCCTTCCGCATGGCCGAGGTGCCGGGCGTCGCGGTCGTTCCCGCGCTCGCGGAGGGGCAGAAGTGCGCCCGTTGCTGGCAGGTGCTGCCCGACGTGGGCACCCACGCTCACGCGCCGGGCACCTGCGGGCGCTGCGCCGACGCGGTGGGGAGGGATGCGGCGTGACCGACGCCTCCCCGACGGCGGGGTTGAGACGCTGGGGCTTCGCGCTGGCGCTGGGCATCGTGCTGCTGGACCAGGCGAGCAAGGTCGTCATGCTCGGCGCGCTGCTGCGTGCGCCGGGCGGCAGCATCGGGGTGATTCCCGGGTTTCTCGACTTCACGCTCGCCTTCAACCGGGGCGTCAGCTTCGGCCTGTTCAAGGCGGGCGACCCGATGGGCGTCCTGCTGCTCGCGGGCGTGGCGCTGGCGGCCAGCGTGCTGCTCGGCTGGCTGATCTGGCGGTCGGACAACAGGCTCGCCGCCATCGGCTACGGCCTCGTGCTCGGCGGCGCGGTCGGCAACCTGATCGACCGGGTGCGCATCGGCGCGGTGATCGACTTCATCGACGTGCATCTCGGCACGTTCCGCTTCTGGACCTTCAACATCGCCGACACGGCCATCACGCTGGGCGTGGTGTGCCTCTTGATCGAGATGGTGGTTCAGGACAAAAAGAAACCATGATGCGGGCGCATCTGCGTCCGCCGGGAGGTAACGTCATGATGCGTGTCAGCCGTTTCGCTCGCGTTTCCGTAGGGCTTGCCGCGGTTGCCGTGCTGCTGTCCGGGTGCGGACGCGATCCGCTGGGCCTGAGCGACAAGCGTCCGCCGGACGAGTTCACGGTGGTCAGCCGCGCACCCCTCGTGGTGCCGCCGAACTATGCGCTGCGCCCGCCTCAGCCCGGCGCGCCGCGCCCGCAGGACGCCCAGCCGTCCGAGCAGGCGCGCGCCCTCATGTTCCAGCGCCAGATCGCGGCGTCCGATGCCTCGGCTGGCGAGCGGGTGCTGCTCGACAAGGCAGGTGCGGAGAACGCCGACCCGAACATCCGCGAGACGGTGAACCTCGAAACCTCGCGCCTTCAGAACACGGGCCGCGGCCTCGCAGACTATATCCTGTTCTGGCAGACGCCGGCCGACCCGAACACGGTCGTGAACGCGCCGGGCGAGGCGGAGCGGCTGCGCAAGGCGCAGACCGACAAGCAGCCGGTGACGGGCGAGGGGACGCCGGTGATCCAGCGGGCGGTGCAGCGCACGCTGTTCTAGGACTGCGTTGGCGCGGGCATTTTCTGGCCACGAATCCGGCCTAGATAGATACTCCGAACGAGCAAGGGACCGCGGGCACGCCCGGCGGCCCGGTCCGGGAAAGGAGTTCTGCACGTGGCTTTCGCATCCGCGCTGTTCGTCCGCTTCGCCCTCGCCGCCGTCCTGCTTGCGCCTGCGCTCCTGCCCGCGCACGCGGGGGAGATGCCGCGGCCGGAAACGGCGACCCTCGACAACGGTCTCGAACTGGTGGTGATTCCGGACCGCCGCGCGCCGGTGGTGACCCACATGCTCTGGTACCGGGTCGGCGCGGCGGACGAACCGCCCGGCCATTCCGGCATCGCGCATTTTCTCGAGCACCTGATGTTCAAGGGCACCCCCAGCGTGCCCGACGGGCGCTTCTCGCAGGTCGTGGCCGCGAACGGCGGTCAGGACAACGCCTTCACCTCCTACGACTACACGGCCTATTTCCAGCGCGTCGCGCGCGACCGGCTCGGCGTCGTGATGGAGATGGAAGCCGACCGGATGCGCAATCTCGTGCTCGACCCGCAGGTCGTGGCGACCGAGCGCGAGGTGATCCAGGAGGAACGCCGCCAGCGCACGGACAACTCTCCGGGCGCGCGGCTGAACGAGGCGATGAATGCGGCGCTTTACCGCAACCATCCCTACGGTGTGCCGATCATCGGCTGGGCGCACGAGATCGCCGCGCTGGACCGCGAGTCGGCGCTCGACTTCTACGACCGCTTCTACGCGCCCAACAATGCGGTGCTGGTGGTCGCGGGCGACGTGACGATGGCGGACGTGCTGCCGCTCGCCGAGGAATTCTACGGCCCGATCCCGCGCGGGACCGAGGTCGTCCGCACCCGTCCGATGGAGCCGCCGCAAACCGCGCCGCGCCGGGTGCGGCTGGAGGATCCGCGCGCCGCCGCGCCGCAGGTAAGCCGCCTCTACCAGGCGCCCTCGGCGCGCACGGCGGCGGGAGAGGACGCGGCCCTCGACGTGCTGGCCGAAATCCTCGGCGGGCGCACGGGCCGCTTCTACCAGGGCCTCGTCGTCGACCGCGCCATCGCCGCCGGGGCGGGCGCCTATTACCAGTCGACCGCGCTCGACTACGGCGTGTTCGCGCTGTACGCGACCGCGTCGGACGGTACGGATGCTACCGCGCTGGAAGCGGCGCTCGACGAGACGCTGCAAACCTTCCTCGCCGAGGGTCCCACGCCCGAGGAACTCGACCGCGCCCGCCGGTCCCTGATGGCGTCCGCGACATTTGCACGCGACAGCCAGTCCACGCTTGCCCGCATCTTCGGCTCGGCGCTGACCACCGGCCTGGGCGTGGACGAGGTGCTGGCCTGGCCCGACCGCATCCGCGCGGTGACCGCCGATGACGTGATGGCGGCGGCCCGCGCCGTGCTCGTGCCCGAGGCGTCGGTGACGGGCGTCCTCGTTCCCGCACCTCAAAGCTGATCCCGGAGGGGGTTCCGACCATGCGCTACCCGACACGGAACGCCGCGCGCGTGGGCGTCCGCGCCCGTGCCCTGGACCGGCAATCCCTCGTTGCATGTGTCGCCGCGTTGCTGGCCGCGGCGCTGTTGCTTGCCATGGCGCCGAACGCGCGCGCCGCGACCGAGATCCAGCGCGTCGTCAGCCCCGGCGGGATCGAGGCGTGGCTGGTGGAGGACTACACCGTCCCCGTCATCGCGCTGGAGGCGGCGTTCGAGGGCGGGGCCGCGCTCGACCCGGCGGGCAAGGCGGGGCTTGCGACCTTCGCGGCAGCGACGCTGGACGAGGGGGCCGGACCCTACGACTCCCGTGCCTTTGCCGAGCGTCTGGAGGACCTCAACGTCTCGCTCTCCTTTTCCGCCGGGCGCGACCGCTTCGGCGTGAGCCTGAAATCGCTGAGCCAGACCCGGGACGAGGCATTCGGCCTGCTGCGCCTCGCGCTGACCGGGCCGCGCTTCGACACTGAGCCAGTGGAGCGCATCCGGCGGCAATTGCTCATCGGCGCGCGCGCCCGCCAGCAGGACCCGGGTGACCGTGCGGCGTCAGCCTTCTTCGCCCGCGCCTTCCCCGGCCACCCCTACGCGACGCCCACCGAGGGCACGCTCGAGACGATTCCTGCGATCACGCGGGAGGATCTGCAGGCCTTCGCCGCCACGCGGCTCGCGCGCGGCGGGCTGCGCATCGCGGTCGCGGGCGCGATCTCGGCCGAAGACCTGGGCCCCCTGCTCGACAGCACCTTCGCCAGCCTGCCCGCCGGCGCACCGGCGTCCGCCGTGCCCGACGCAAGCGTCGCGGCATCGGGCGTGACGGTGGAGCGCATGGAGGTGCCGCAGTCCTCCATCCTGTTCGGGCTGCCCGGCATCGCGCGCGACGATCCCGACTTCATCCCCGCCTATGTGATGAACTATGTGCTCGGCGGCGGCGGCTTCGCCTCGCGCCTGACGCAGCAGGTCCGGGTCGAGCGCGGGCTTGCCTATTCCGTCTATTCCTATCTTGCGCCGCTCGACCACGGGCCGCTGTGGATCGGCGGCGCGGGCACGCAGAACGCGCGCGTGGCAGAGACGCTGGACGTCGTGCGCGCCGAACTTGCGCGGATGCGCGACGGGGGCGTGACCGAACAGGAACTCTCCGACGCCAAGACCTATCTCACGGGTGCCTATCCCCTGCGCTTCGACACCAATTCCAAGATTGCGGGCCAGTTGCTCTCGATCCAGGTCGAGGGTCTGGGCATCGACTATCCGGAGCGGCGCAACGCGCTCATCGAGGCGGTCACGCGCGACGACATCGCCCGCGTGGCGCGCCGCCTGCTCGATCCGGACCGGCTGCTGGTCGTCGTCGCCGGAGCGCCCGAGGGCATCGGCGAGGCGGCGCCCGCGCCCGCGGCCCCTGTTGTTTCGCAATAGGGCGGGCGGTTAGACTGCGGCCACCCTTTGCAACCGCAGCAGGATTCGCAGCCCATGGCCTACACCCAGAACGTCGATGCCTGCCTCGGAATCGCGGGGAGCGGCGCGCTGGAGCCGGTGCTGGAGGAGGTGCGCGCGGCGCTGACGCACCTAGCCCTCGCGCATCAGCAGGGCACCCTGCCGCTGCTGCACGTGCCCGCGCGCCGTGACGACCTGGGGCTCCTGAGCGACATCGCCGACTGGATGCTGCCGGGCGCGACCGACATCGTGATCCTCGGCACCGGCGGGTCGAGCCTTGGCGCGCAGGCGCTTGCCCAGCTTGCGGGCTATTGCCTGCCGGTCGCGATCCCGCCGCAGGGCCGCCCGCGGCTGCATTTCCTCGACAATCTCGACCCGTGGACGCAGGCCGACGTGCTCTACCGGCTGCCGCTCGACACGACGCGCTGGCTCGTCGTGTCCAAGTCGGGCGGCACGGCGGAGACGATGGCCCAGATGCTCACCGTCCTCGCACGGCTGGAGCAGGCGGGCTTCGGGGGCGAGGCGCGGCGCGTCATGGTCGCGCTGACCGAGACGCGCGACAGCCCGCTCGCCCGCCTTGCAGCCGCGCACGGGCTGCCGCACGTGCCCCACGATCCGGGCGTCGGCGGGCGTTACGCGGTGCTGACGAGCGTCGGCGCGCTGCCCGCCCTCCTCATGGGTCTCGATCCCGTGGCGATGCGGGAAGGGGCGGCGGGCGTGCTTCAACCCATCCTCGACGGCGCGGACGTGCTCGACGTGGCCCCGGCCGTGGGCGCGGGCGTGCTCGCCCTGCTGGAGCGGGAACGCGGCGTGCGCTCCCACGTCCTCATGGGCTATGGCGACCGGCTGCAGCGCTTCGCGCTCTGGCACCGGCAGTTGTGGGCGGAAAGCCTCGGCAAGAACGGGAAGGGCGCAGGCCTCGAGGCCGCGACGGGCCCCGTGGACCAGCACAGCCAGCTCCAGCTTTGGCTCGACGGGCCGGCGGAACGGTCCTTCACCCTCCTCGTGCCGGAGATGAAGGGCCAGGGCCCCGTCTTCCCGGCGGGCGAGGCGCCGGACCCCGACCTCGCCTGGCTTTCCGGCAATACGGTGGGCGACCTCGTCGCGGCGGAGGCGCAGGCGACCGCCGATTCGCTCAACGCCGCCGGCCGCCCGGTCCGTACCATGCGGATCGAGACGCTGAACGAGCGGGCGCTGGGCGCGCTCTTCATGCACTTCATGCTGGAGACGATCATCGCCGCGCACCTCCTGGGCGTCGATCCCTACGACCAGCCCGCGGTGGAGGACGGCAAGCGCCGCGCCCGCGCCGCCCTCGACAGGACCGCGGGAGAAACGGCCGCCTCATGACCGCACCGCGCATCCGCCGCCTCGGCGAGGGCACGATCAACCGCATCGCCGCGGGCGAGGTGATCGAGCGCCCGGCGAGCGTGGTGAAGGAGCTTGTGGAAAATGCGCTCGACGCGCGCGCCACCCGCGTCGCCGTCACCGTCGC
>JAJLJT010000100.1:0-4013 GCA_033844555.1 Alphaproteobacteria bacterium
GGTGGGTGCGCGGGCCCTTCGATGACGTTGCCCAGAGACTAGACCCTCACCTTGCGCGATTTCCAGTGCCGGGTGATCGCGGCAGGGCTGTCGTGCGCCGCGTTGCGCTTGACGTGCGCGCCCGCCGCCCGGCTAACTCCGTCGAAACACGGCCAATGTGCTTGAAGGGAGTGCGCCCGCCCATGTCCGACCTCGTTCTCACGGATGTCGATGCCGACGGCATCGCGGTCCTGACGCTCAACCGCCCGCGCCGGCTCAACGCGCTGGCGCCCGACCTGCGCGACGCGCTGCACGTGGCCGTGATCGACGTCATGGCGCGCGAGGACGTGGCCGCCGTGATCATCACGGGCGCGGAGGGGCGCTTCTGCGCGGGCGGCGACATCTCGCAGATGGTGCAGCCGCCCATCGTCCAGGGCCGGATGCGCATGGAAAAGACGGCGGAGGTCGTGCGCGCCATCGCCAATGGCGCCAAGCCCGTGATCGCGGCGGTGGAGGGTGTGGCCTATGGCGGGGGCCTCTCGCTCGCGCTCGCCTGCGACTACGTGATCGCGGCCGAGGACGCGCGGCTTTGCGCCTCCTTCGTCAATGTGGGTCTCGCGCCGGATTACGGTCTCAGCTACTCGCTCGCCATGCGCGTGGGGGCTTCGCGGGCGAAGCGCATGTGCCTGCGCGCCATCGAGGTGAAGGGGGCGGACGCGCTCGCCATCGGCATGGTCGACGAGGTCTGCCCGAAGGGCGAGACACTGGCCCGCGCCATCGCGGAGGCGAAGGGCTATGTCGGCCGCCCGCCGCTTGCCGTCGCGCTGACCAAGGCGGCGTTCGCGCGCGCGCCGTCCTCCCTCGACGAGGCGCTGCGCACGGAAGTGGACTTCCAGTCGACGCTCTTCCGCACCGAGGACCACAAGGAAGGGGTGGACGCCTTCCTTCAGAAGCGCAAGCCTGTGTTCCGGGGCCGCTGAGCCAGGACCGCCGAGACGGCCGGGTCCGCGCGCCCGGGAGGGAGGCTTGCATGGCGCTGACGATGACCTTCTGCGGGGCGGCGGGGACCGTCACCGGCTCGTGCTACCTGCTGCGGCACCCCGGCGGGGCGTTTCTCGTCGACTGCGGCATGTTCCAGGGGCCGAAAACGCTGAAGGAACTGAACTACGGCGCCTTTCCGTTCGATCCGCGCAAGATTGACTTCGTGCTGCTGACCCATGCGCATGTCGATCATTCGGGCCTCGTGCCGAAGCTGATCCGCCACGGCTTCTCCGGCCCGATCTACGCGACGGAGGGCACGCGCGACCTCCTCTCCTACATGCTGCCCGACAGCGGCTACATCCAGGAGAGCGAGGTCGAGCACCTGAACCGCCGCAACCGGCAGCGGGGCCGCCCACCGGTCGAACCGATCTACACCCGCGCCGACGGGGTCCGCGCGCTCGAGGCCTTCCGCACCGTCGACTACGACCGCTGGTCGCATGTCGGCGAGGGCGTGCGGGCGCGCTTCTGGAACGCGGGGCATATCCTCGGGTCGGCTTCCATCGAGATCGAGATCGCGACGGGGGAGGCGGAGCCTGAAAAGCTGCGCATGCTGTTCTCCGGCGACCTCGGGCCCGAGCACAAGATCTTCCATCCCGATCCGGAGGGGCCGGAGAACCTCGATCATGTGATCTGCGAGTCGACATACGGCGGGCGCTCCCGGCCCACCGTCACGCCGCGCGACCGGCGGCGCCAGTTTGCGGACGAGGTCAACCGCGCGCTCGCCGACGGGGGGCTGTTGCTGATCCCGTCCTTCGCGATCGAACGCACGCAGGAGCTTCTGGCCGACCTCGCCGTGCTGATGGCGCAGGGACAGGTGCCGCGCGTGCCGGTGTTCCTCGACAGCCCGCTCGCCATCCGCGCGACGGAAGTGTTCGACCGTCATGCGGGCGACCTGGAGGATACCGCAGGCCCGCGCGACCTCTTCCACCTGCCGAACCTGCACTTCGCCGAGACGGTGGACGAAAGCAAGGCCATCGCGCGCTTCACCTCCGGCGCGATCATCATGGCGGCGAGCGGCATGTGCGAGGCGGGGCGCATCCGCCATCACCTGAAGAACTACCTCTGGCGCGACAATGCGACGGTGCTGATCGTCGGCTACCAGGCGCCGGGCACGCTGGGGGCTCTGCTGCTGGAGGGGCGCAAGGACGTGCGCATCATGGGCGAGGACGTGAAGGTGCGTGCGGAGATCCGCCAGATCGACCTCTACTCGGGTCACGCCGACGGCGACGAGCTGGTGGAATGGGTGAAGGAGCGGCTGCCCATCTCCCGCACGGTGTTTCTCACGCACGGGGAGGAAAGCGCGCTCGCCGCGCTGCGCGACGGGCTGGTCGCCGCGGGGTGCGAGGCCGAGCGCGTCGTCATCCCGCGCATCGACGACGAGGTCGACCTGCTGGGCAAGGGGCCGGTGCGGCCAGAGCGGAAGGGGCCGCGGCGGCTCGAACCGGAGGCGGTCTCGGCGCTCGACTGGCACAACGATCTTGCGCAGTTCTCCCTCGATCTTCGCGCGGAGCTTGAACAGGCGGCGGACGAGCGGGCGCGCAAGGCGATCCTGCGCCGCATGCGCCGTGCGCTCGAGGGGGCAGAGGAATGAGCGGCGGTATCGGGACGGGAAAGGCAGAGCCATGACCACGCGGCAGACCTTCACGACGTCGAGCCATTGGGGCGCCTACACGCTGACCGTGGAGGACGGCCGCATCGTCGGCGTCGACCCCTTTGCGGGCGATCCGGAGCCGTCGGCCATCGGCCAGTCCATCGCGGACGCGGTGGAGAGCGAGGCGCGGGTGACACAGCCGATGGTGCGCAAGGGCTGGCTGGAGAACGGACCGGGCCCCGCGGGCGGGGCGCGCGGGCGCGAGCCCTTCGTGCCCGTCAGCTGGGAGACCGCCACCGACCTCGTCGCGCGCGAGATCGCGCGGGTGCGCGAGGCGCACGGCAACCAGGCGATCTACGGCGGCTCCTACGGCTGGGCGAGCGCGGGCCGCTTCCACCACGGCCAGAGCCAGGTTCACCGCTTCCTCAATTGCATCGGCGGCTACACCTATTCGGTGAAGAGCTACAGCACGGCGGCCGCGCAGGTGATCGTGCCGCACGTCCTCGGCCTCAACTTCATCGACATGATGTGGCACCACACGCCGCGCTGGCCGCTGATCGCGGAGCATACGGACCTGTTCGTCATGTTCGGCGGCATCGGCTCGAAGAACGCGCAGGTCAGCATGGGCGGCGTGACACGGCACAGCACGGGGCCGTGGCTGAAGGAATGCCGCCGCCGCGGCGTCGACTTCGTGAACGTGAGCCCGCTGGCGAGCGACACGCTGGCCGAGGTCGAGGCCCAATGGCTGCCCGTCGTGCCCAACACCGACGTGGCGCTGATGCTGGGCCTTGCCCATGTCCTGGAGACGGAAGGGCTGACCGACCGGGAGTTTCTGGCGACGCGGGCGACGGGTTACGAGAAGTTCCGGCCCTATCTCCTTGGCGAGACGGACGGAACGCCGAAGACGGCGGAGTGGGCCGCGCCGATCTGCGGCATCGAGGCGGAGACGATCCGCGCCCTCGCCCGGCGCATGGCGCAGGGGCGCACGCTCATTTCTGTCAGCTGGTCGCTGCAGCGCGCGCACCATGGCGAGCAGCCATACTGGATGGCGGCGACGCTGGCCGCGATGCTGGGACAGATCGGCTTGCCCGGCGGCGGTGTCGGTTATGGCTATGGCGCCATCGGCGGCATCGGCACGCCGATCAAGCGGCTCGACGGCATGACGCTGCCGCAGGGGCAGAACCCCGTCGGCACCTTCATTCCCGTGGCGCGGATCGCGGACATGCTGCTCAATCCGGGCCAGCCCTTCGATTACGACGGCAAGCGGCTCACCTATCCCGACATCAGGCTCGTCTACTGGTGCGGCGGCAACCCGTTCCACCACCACCAGGACCTGAACCGGCTGGAGGAGGCCTGGCAGCGCCCGGAGACGGTGATCGTCAACGAGCCGTGGTGGACGCCC
>JAJLJT010000101.1:0-7622 GCA_033844555.1 Alphaproteobacteria bacterium
TCCGCTACATGGGCAACCGGGTGAGCGGCGCGGTCGATGCCTCGCACTATCCGGTCTATGAGCCGGGCCTCTTCTCCGCGCCCGGTCTCGGCCTCGACAACGTGACCTTCCCGCAGGCTGGCGCGGGCGTGGCGGCACACACCGCGGTCGCCTTCGCCGCTGCGGCCATCCCGGGGCTTGCGGGCTTCGACCGGGCGGCGGGCGACCCGGGCCAGCGCGGGTCCTATGCGCAGACGCTCGGCCGTCATCTGTCGGAGCAGAGCGGCGGCACGGAAGAGGGCATGGCGGCCGCGCTCGACGCCCTGCGCAGCGACCCGGCGCAGCTTGCCGGCCTCGCGGAAACGGCGCAGGCGGTCTATCTGCGCGACCGGGCGGAGGCGGCGCTGGGCGAGATCCTGCCCGCCGACCTCTATGGCGCGCTGCCGGCGGAGGAGCTGGGCGCGATGGAAGGCGCGCTGGCGGCCCGCATGTCGGCGGAGACCGACGGCACGCCCGCCGGCATCACGGCATGGCTCGGCACGCTCGATGCGGCGACGCTGCCGTCGAGCCTGCTCGATGCATCCGCGCAGGACGCGGCCGAAGGCACCCGCTACATCTCGCTCTTCGGCGACCCGGACTTCAGTCTCACGTCCTTGCAGGACGCCTTCCGCTACATGGGCAACCGGGTGAGCGGCGCGGTCGATGCCTCGCACTATCCGGTCTATGAGCCGGGCATGGAAGACGAGGGGCTGGGCGTCGAGGTGCGGCTGCGCCAGATCACCCCGCGCGAGAACAATCCCGACCAGCCCATCCTCAACTGGATCAACGAGAACGTCCTGCAGAGCGGGCCGGTGAGGGCCTTCCTCCAGACACGCGGCATCCGCGACGTCTATGTCGCGGAGACGGGCCTGCGTCTCGGCACGACCTACCCGTTCGACCAGCGCCGCCAGTTCATGGAGATCGACGATGCCGCCCGCCTGCTGCGCAAGGGCGTGGCGGACATCGCGGGGGCGCTGCGCAGCGGCGACATGGCGCAGGTGAAGGCGGCCTGGGCCGACCTGAAGAACGAGCTTTACGTGAGTTCTGACCTCGCCTTCCGTCCGAACCGCGGCACGTTGTCGGAGCCGGTGCAGGCGCCGGCGTTCGACCAGGCGGCGCTGCTCGGCATCACCACCGCGCTGGGCGAGATCCTGCCCGCCCTGCCGCCGACCGAAGCCGCACGCTCCCTCTTCGTCGAGATGAGCCTCAAGAACAACCAGCAGACCGGCGGCATCGTGGAGGATCCGGACGCGCCGTCCGGCTATCGCATGAACGTCGCGCGCGACGAGGCGACGGGCGAGTACGTGGTCCTGAAGCCCATCGTCATGAAGTCGATCCTGCAGTTCGAGACGTTCTCGCAACTGCCGGAAGCGATGAACCCCATGCAGGTGCCCTTCGTCGGCGGCATCTATCCGTCGCTGGAAGTGCGCACCATGGACTATGTCGGGCCGAACGCGGGCTACTGGGTCATTCCGCCCGGCCAGCGCCTGACCGAGCGGCAGGTGGCGCTCCTGCAGGAGGGGATCGTCGACCCGGCGCTCTTCTCGGAGAACGGCAACCTGCCCGATGCCTGGCGGCCGCTGTTCCGGGGCTTCGAGTCCGATTCGCTCTTCGGCCTCAACGTTCAAAACCGCAACGACCACATGACGGGGCTTGCGCCGGAGGCGCGCCCGGCCACGGGCGAACCCTATCGCACCCGCATGGACTTCGAGTTCGGCGCCGACGTGCTGGTCACGCCCACCGCGGGCACGCCGCTTGCCCCCTTCGGCGGATATATCGGTTTCTCGCCGTTCCGCATGGGCGGGGGCGCGGTGGTGAAGGCCGACGTGTTCCCGGAGCCGCCGGGCGTGGGCCGCGTCATCACCATGAACGACGCGGGCGAGATCGTCGACCGGCCGGGCCGCGATGGGGTGACCTTGCGCAACCGCACCTTCGAGAATCGGCCCGACGGGCTGACCACGGTGTTCGTGCCGCCGGAGCTTCAATCCTCGCCCAACGCCATGCCGGACGAACAGATCGTCGTGAACCTGCCGAGCCAGACGGCGTTCGCGCTGGTGCCGGAGATCGGCCGCTGGGGCAGGCACTCGGAGGAAGCGACGCTCACCTGGCTGTCGGCGCTCTCCGACGACGCCGACCCGGGCGTTTCGGCGGCTGCCTCGCGCGCGCTCGTCGTCTGGGGCCGCCAGCCTGCCAATCCGGGCAGCCGCATCACCGAGGATCAGCGCACGGCGATCGGAAACGTGGTGACGGCGCTGATCGACCTCTACCAGCGCGCGGAGCCCGCGCGCCTGCCGGGGGCGGAGGGCGCGCCGGGCCCGGATGCCATCGACATCGTCCCGGAGGATACGAATCTCGGCGGCTTCTGACGGTTGCCGAAGCCGTACGCGTGGATGTAAGAAAACTGACAAGCCAGCGGGAGGGGGTGGCCGTGCGCCACTCTCTCCCGTGCGTCTTGCGGGCGAAAGCCTCGTGAATACGGTGGGATGGCGCTCCGGGTGGAAAGAATCGCTTGGAATGTCATAAAATTCTCATAGAGCGGAGGTACCCCCTTCGTTATCGTTTCCCGGGGCGGGATCGGGTCTGTCAAACCTGTCTGGCCTGCGCCCCGGGTCTCAGCACAATCAGGTACGGTCGCACGTGTTCGTCATCACACTGATCTATCTCGTCTATCTGGCGGCGCCGATCGCACTCCTGTTCGTGGGGTCGTTCGGGGCGAGCTGGACGAACACGCTGCTGCCGAGCGGCTTTACCGACCGCTGGTACATGGAGGTCTTCACCGACCCCAGCTTCCAGCGCGCCTTCACGACCAGCCTGCAGGTCGTCGGTGCGACGTGCCTCATCAACGCGGTGCTGGGCGTGCCGCTCGCCTACGCGATCTTCGCCGCCGCCCATCGCGGCGTGCAGGTCGCGGCGCGGATCATGTCGCTGCTGCCGATCGCGGTGCCGGAGCTTGTGCTGGCGTTCGGCTTCATCCTTGTGTTTTCCAGCGACACGCTGCCCTTCCTCGGCAGCGTCTGGCTGCTGATCGCGGCCCATGTGGTGGTGACATTGCCTTACCTTCTGAACACGCTGCTTGCCGACATGCGCCACCTGGGCCTCGGCGAGATGGAGCGCGTGGCCGACACCCTCGGCGCGAGCTTCGCGAACCGCTTCTTCGACATCGTCCTGCCGTCGCTGCGCTACAGCCTGCTATCGGGCCTCATCATGGTCGCGGCGATCTCGATCGGGGAGTTCCAGATCTCCAACCTGGTCGCGGGCTTCCTGTCGCGCACCTATCCGGTGGTGCTGCTGCAGGCGTTCTACGGCGCGACCGGCTTCGCCTGCGCTGCGACGGTCGTTCTGCTGGTGCTTGCGTTCGTGGCGGCCGGCGGCGGGGCGCTCGCCGCCCGCGCCGGCCACGCGCGCTGAGGGGGGAACGTTTCGTGTCGGTGTCCTTCCAGAACGTCAGCTACACCTATCCGGGCACGGAAAACGGGGTCAGCAACATCTCCTTCGACATGGCGCCGGGGGAACTGCTGGCCGTCATCGGCCCGTCGGGTTCGGGCAAGAGCACGATCCTCAACCTGCTCGTGGGCTTCATGAAGCCGGACGCGGGGCGCATCCTCATCGATGGCGTGGACATCACCGACCTGCCTCCGCGGGCGCGCGGGGTGGGCGTGGTGTTTCAGTCCTATGCCCTCTTCCCGCACATGACCTCGTGGCAGAACGTCGCCTATCCGCTGAAGGTGCGCGGCATGGCCGTGGAGGAGCGCAAGGCCCGGGCGCTGAAGGCGCTCGAGGCGGTGGGGCTCTCGGCCTTTGCGGAGCGTGCGCCGCGCAATCTCTCGGGCGGCCAGCAGCAGCGCGTCGCGCTGGCCCGTGCGCTGGTGTTCGAGCCGCGCGCGCTTCTGCTCGACGAGCCCCTGTCCGCGCTCGACGCCAACACGCGCGAGGACATGCGCGACGAGATCATGCGCGTGCAGCAGCAGGCGGGCATCGCCACGCTGCACGTCACCCACGACCAGGAGGAGGCGCTCTCCATCGCGCACCGGGTCGCGGTGATGCATTCGGGCCGCCTGTTGCAGCTAGCCCCACCCAAGGAGCTTTACGACAACCCCGTGGACCGCACGGTCGCGGCCTTCGTCGGCCACGCGAACCTGTGGGACGGGACGGTGGGCGAGGGCGGCACGGTCATGACGCCCGTCGGCCCGCTTGCCTGCGACACCGGCGCCTACCGGCCGGGTCAGCCCGTGACGGTTCTCGTCCGGCCCGAGCATGTCATCGCCCACGCCGGCGCGGCGTCGGCTGCCGGCGCGGCCAATCTCTTTACCGGAACGCTCGACCACGATCGCTTCCTCGGCGCGGTGCGCCGCTTCGACCTTGCTGTCGCAGGGGGGAAGATCCGTGGCGAGACCCGAAATCGGGACGCGCTTTCCGCCGTCTCGATACCGCCGGAACACGTCCGGCTTCTACCGCCTGTGGTGTAATCGTCTGCGCTTTCAGCCTGGGGAGGCAAAATCATGCGGACTTGGATGATCGGGGCCGGTCTTGCGGCCATGATGACGGTGCCGTTCGCGGCGCACGCGTTCGAGGGGCCGGAGCTTTACGAGGGCGAGAAGGCCCTCTACGAGGCGGCGGCCGCGGAGGGTCTGGTGGTGTCGTTCGACACCGGTCCGACCTGGGCCAACTGGGCTGCCCAGTTCAAGGCCTTCAAGAAGCGCTATCCGGGCGTCGAGATGGTCTACAACGACCTCGGCTCGGCGGCGACGGTCGTTGCGCTCGACAAGTCGCGCAACCGTCCGCAGGCCGACACGGCCTACTACTTCGCGGGTTCTGCGCTCGATGCGGTCGACAAGGACGTCGTCGCGCCGTTCGAGCCGGTGAACTTCGACAAGCTTCCGGCGGCGTTCAAGCACCCGGAAGGCAAGTGGTTCACGATCCACACGCTGAACGTCGCGTTCCTCGTGAACACCAAGCTCGTCCAGAACGTGCCGACGAGCTGGGCCGACCTGATGAAGGACGAGTACAAGAACGCCATCGTCTACCTCGACCCGCGTTCGACGGGCCAGGGCCAGGTGGTGACGTTCGGTGCGGCCTTCGGTAACGGCGGCAGCATGGACGACGTGCAGCCGGGCATCGACTACCTCGCCAAGCTGCACCAGGCGGGCAATGTCCTGCGCGTCGTGGGCACCACGCCCTACGCCCAGTTCCTGAAGGGCGAGATCCCGATCTGGATCGGCTACGAGAACGACGGCCTGAAGGCGAAGTACCGGGACGGCATGGGCGACGACATCGCCGTCGTGATCCCGGCGGAAGCGTCCGCGGCCGCGCCCTATGCGATCAGCCTCGTCAAGGGCGCGCCGAACCCGAACGCGGGCAAGCTCTGGCTCAACTACATCATGACCGAGGTGGGCCAGGCGACGTTCGCCGACGGCTTCGTGCGTCCGTCCGTGCCGGGCGTGACGCTGCCGGAAGCGGTGGCCGACAAGATGCCGGCCGCGCCGCAGCTTCAGCCGCTCGACGTGGCGAAGGCGAAGGCGAAGAAGGCCGAGATCGACACGGCCTGGGCCAAGGCCGTTCTCGGCCAGTAAGCGTCACGTGAAGCAAGGGAGACGGCGGGCATGACACCGCGGCACATCCTGATCTGGCTGAGCCTGCCGGCCGCCGTCTTCCTGTTTCTCTTCTTCGTGCTCCCGCTCTCCGTCCTGGTGGTCGAATCCTGGGAGGGCGGCGGGGCCGCGTACGGGCGGCTCGTCTCCGATCCCGTGTTCTGGAAGGGATTGCAGGGCAGTCTCGTTCTCGGCGTCGCGGCGCCGCTCTTCTCCGTCCTCGTGGGCCTGTGCGTCGCGCTCTATCTCGCGCGGCTGGGCGAGGGGGCGCGGACAACGCTGCTGTTCGTGATCTCGCTGCCGCTCACCTTCTCCGGCCTGATCGTCGCCTACGGCTTCATCCTGGTGTTCGGGCGGGCGGGCTTCTTCACGATGTCGGTCGCCAAGCTGGGCGCGGACCCGGCGGTTGTCGGCGGTTTCATCTACTCGCCGCTCGGCCTCGGCTTTGCCTATTCCTACTACCTCATACCGCGCGTCGTGATGGTGGTGCTGCCGGTCGTGCAGAACTTCGACCATGCGCAGCTTGCAGCCGCGCGGTCGCTGGGCGCGGGCAATCTGCGGTCCTATCTCGACATTCTCATCCCGCAGATCTTTCCCTCGCTGCTGACGGCGTTCTGCCTGACCTCGGCGGTGGCGATCGGGGCTTATGGCACGGCGCTCGCGCTGGTCGGCACGCAGGTCAACATCCTGCCGCTGGTGCTCTATTCGAAGATCTCGGAGACCGGATCGGACTTCCCCGCGGCGGCGGCGATCTCGGTCGTGCTGATGGCGATCACCTGCGCGATCATCGCGGTGGCGGAACTGTTCGGCGGGCGCGATGCGGCCCGCGCCGCCACCCGCCGCAAGGCGGCCTGAGCCGTCCGCTCTCGCAGAACCGGCCGCCATCGGTCTGGCCGATGGTCTGCATTCGGATTTTCTATTTGAACCGGGCGTCCCGTGGCGCGACCCTCGGGGCCTGCGCCGGTCCCGGAACCCGTCCGGCTGTCGGCGCGCATACAAACAAGGCCGCCGGGACGAATGTCCGGCCCCAGGGATGAGAGAGCGCGCACCACGATGAAGGTCATCTTCGACGACGCCCAGCGGCGGCACGACCCGAAGTTCTTCCTGTCGAGCGGGGCCCCGCGCCCGAACCCGGAGCAGCCGGCCCGCGTCGACCGCCTGCTGGCAGGGGCGAAGGCGGCAGGGCTTTCCCACATGGAGCCTGTCGATCATGGCCTCGGCCCCATCGCGGCGGTGCACACGGCGGAATACATCCAGTTCCTCGACACGATCCGGGAGCGTTGGGCGCGCATCGACGGCGCCTCGGAAGAGGTGATCCCCAACATCCACCCCGACCGGCGCGGCGGGGCCTATCCGGCGTCTGCCGTGGGGCAGGCGGGCTATCACCTGGCGGATACGGCCTGCCCGATTTCCGAACACACGTGGGAGAGCGCCAAGATCAGCGCCTGGACCGCGGTCACCGCCGCCGACGAGGTCGCGGGCGGCGCGCCTGCCGCCTACGGCCTCTGCCGTCCGCCGGGGCACCACGCGTTCAAGGATCTGGCGGGCGGGTTCTGCTACCTGAACAATTCCGCCATCGCGGCGGAGCGTCTGCGCGCGAAGGGGGCGGCGCGGGTCGCCATCCTCGACGTCGACGTGCACCATGGCAACGGCACGCAGGGCATCTTCTACGACCGGGGCGACGTGCTGACCGTCTCGCTGCACGCCGATCCGGTGCGCTTCTACCCGTTCTTCTGGGGCTATGCGGAGGAGCGGGGCGAGGGGGCGGGCCTCGGCGCGAACCTCAACATTCCTTTGCCGCGCGGGACTGCGGACGACGCCTATCTGGAGGCGCTGGAAGGCGCCCTGAAACGCACCCGCGCCTTTGCGCCCGACGCGCTGGTGGTCGCGCTCGGCCTCGATGCCTATGCGGGCGACCCGTTCCAGGGCCTCGCGATCACCACGGAAGGCTTCGGACGGATCGGCGCGGCCATCGCTGGCCTCGGCCTGCCCAGCGTGCTGATCCAGGAGGGCGGC
>JAJLJT010000102.1:0-9811 GCA_033844555.1 Alphaproteobacteria bacterium
CGCCGACGGGCGTTTCCGCAAGCTCGCCAACCCCTTCGGCTATGGCAATGCGGGCGGTGCGCCGGTGACGGACCCGACGTTCGCCGCCGAAATCGCCGCCCGCTACCAGGAGATGCAGTTCGAGGTGGCGATCGGCGAGCAGGACAACGCCATGCGCCTCGCCCTCAATTTCCGGCGCGAGGTGCCGGAGATCGTCGCGGCGCTGACGGAGGATTCGAACGGCTGGCTGCAGATCCTGGGGCAGCAGCCGCTGCGCCGCGTGGTCGAGGCCGCCTTCGGCCTGCCCGCGGCGTTCGCGCAGATCGACATCGACCGGCAGGTCGAGATCCTTCGGGACAAGGCCACGCAGCTGTTCGGCGAATCCTCGGCCCGCGCCTTCGGCGGCGAGGACGCGGAGGCGAACATCGAGACGGTGCTGCGCCGTTTCCTCGCGCGCGAGGCGGCGAGCGGTCCCGCGGGTCTCTCGACGCCCGCGGCCCGTGCGCTCAGCCTGCTGGGCGGCGGCGGAGGAGGAGGCGCCTCAGCGGCCTCGCTCCTGCTCGCCCGCGCCTGACGGCGCGAGGATCTCCTTCAGCGCGCCGAAGCTGTCCGCGATCCCCGCCGATCCCTGCCCCACGAACACATCGAGCGCCGGCGCAAGCCGGACCGCGCGGTCCGACGCCGGGTCGTTGCCCGCCCGGTAGGCGCCGAGGCGGACCAGCGGCGCCACGTCCTCGTGCGCCGCGATGGCGCGGCGGGCGTCGAGGATCAGCGCGTTTTCCTCCGCGCTCGCACATCCCGGCAGCGACCGCGACACCGACCGGCGCACGTCGATGGCCGGAAAACGCCCGCGCTCGGCGATCTCGCGCGAGAGCACGATATGGCCGTCGAGCAGGCCGCGCGCGGTGTCGGCCACCGGCTCGTCCATGTCGCCGCCCTGGGCGAGCACGGTAAAGACGGCCGTGATGTCGCCCGTGCTGCCTGCCGGACCCGGCCCCGCCCTCTCCGTCAAGCGGGCGAGTTCCGCCGCCATGGAGGGCGGATGGGCGCGCAGGCTGGGCGGTTCGCCAGCGGCGAGCGCGATCTCCCGGTGCGCCTCGGCGAAGCTGGTCAGCGAATCGAACAGCAGGAGCACATGCGCGCCGCGGTCACGGAACGCCTCCGCCACGGTCAGCGCGATGGAGGCCGACCGCCTGCGTGCGAGCGCCGACCGGTCCGACGTCGCCGACACGATGATGCTGCGGGCGCGCGTCTCCGGGTCGAGCGCGTCCTCGGCGAACTCGCGCACCTCCTTGCCGCGCTCGCCGATCAGGGCCGCGACGACCACGTCGGCCTCGACCCCGCGGGCAAGGCCTGCCATCAGGCTCGACTTGCCGACGCCGGGCCCGGCGAAGACGCCGATCCGCTGGCCGCGGCACAGCGGCAGCAGCGTGTCGAGCACGGCATAGCCCGTCGGCAGACGCGGGCCGATGCGCCGCCGCGTCGCCGCATCCGGCGGCGGCGCATCGAGCGCGCGCAAATCCGGTCCCATCGACAGCACGGCCCCGCGTTCGTCCTTGAGGTCCGGGTCGACGATGCGGCCCAGCCAGTCGCGCGTGGGCGCAAGGCCCGACCGGCGCAGAAGTTCCGCCCGCGCGCCCGCCGCGATGCCGCCGACGCGCGCCTCGGCCAGCACGCGCACGTCCTCGCCGTCGAGGGCCACGATCTCGCCCTGCACCGCGCCGCCGGGCACCGCGATGCGGACCTGGTCGCCCATGCGGGCGAGCGCCCCCAGACCGCGCACGCAGACAAGGCCGCCGCCGATCGAGGCAACCGTCCCGTAGACGCGCCAGGGCGCGCGCTCCCCGTCACCGAACGCTGCAGGCACGCCAGCCTCACCCATGTCCGTAAACCCCTCGTTTACCATCGCCCTCTATAACACCCTAAAGTTGTAATCAGAAGGTTACACCAGCATGTATGGCAGCCTCTCCCTGCTGAAGATCGCCACGGGCGCTGCGCGTCACGCGGCCAGCCGCCAGACGCTGATCGCCCAGAACGTGGCGAACGCCGACACACCCGGCTACCGGGCCCGCGACCTTGAGGCCTTCGAGGTGCCTGGCGCGTCCGAAGACGGCTTCACCGCGAAGGCCACGCGCGCCAGCCACGGCGACGCGAGCCCGGCCTCCCTGCTTGCCGCCCGCACCGTCGACACGCCCGGGCCGGAGAACCTGAACGGCAACACGGTCGATCTCGAGGACCAGCTTGTCCGCGGCGCGGAGGCGCAGGAGCGCCACGCCATGGCGCTCGGCATCTACGGCACCGCCATCGACCTGATGCGGACCGCCATCGGCAGGCGCTGAGACTGACCCCCGGGAGAACCCGAGATGAGCGAGACCCCCATGTTCGGCAAAGGGCCCTTCGGCGACGCGATGCGCGCGGCCGCCTCGGGCATGCGGGCGCAGGCCACGCGCCTGCGGATCGCGACCGAGAACGTGGCGAACGCCGCGACGCCCGGCTACCAGCGCAAGCAGGTGAGCTTCGCCGAGGAGATGGACCGCGCGGGCGGTGCGAGCACGGTCAAGGTCGACCGGATCACCCGCGACGATGCCGCGTTGAAGCGGGTCTTCGACCCCTCGCATCCGGCCGCCGGGCCGGACGGCTACGTCTCGCTGTCGAATGTCGAAACGCTGGTCGAGATGGTCGACATCCGCGAGGCCTCGCGGACCTATGAGGCGTCGCTGGGCGCCTTCGACCAGACCCGCAAGATGTACCAGTCCGTCATCGAATTGCTGCGCCGCTGAAGGGAGAACCCTGGGCCATGGATTTCAAGACGCTTCAGGCGCTCGGCGCCTACGCCACCGGACAGGCGAAGGGCATCCGCCCGCAGGACACGGGCGCGACGCCCGGAGCCGCCGCGGAGGCGGGCCAGAAGGCCCCGGACTTCGCCGCGACGCTGGCCGATACCGCCAATGCGGCGGTCTCCACCCTGTCGCAGGCCGAGCGGGCCGCCATCGACGGGCTCGCCGGCCGCGCCGATCCGCATTCGGTCGTTGCCGCGCTGACGCAGGCCGAGCTGACGCTCGAGACCGCCGCCGCCGTCCGCGACAAGGTGGTGGAGGCCTATCAGGATATCCTCCGCATGCCGATCTGAGGCGCCCGGCCCATGACGGAGATGGAGATCATCGACGCGCTGCGCGCCGCCATCGGCCTGATGCTGCAGCTCGGCTGGCCGGCGATGCTCACCGCGCTGGTCGTGGGCGTCGGCATCGGCCTCATCCAGGCGCTCACCTCCATCCAGGAGATGACGCTGACCTTCGTGCCCAAGCTGCTCGCCGTCTTTGCCGTCATCTGGGCGACGGTCGACGGCGGCGCGCGGGTTCTCGTGGCTTTCTTTCGCGGTCCGGTCATCAATGCGATCCTTGGCATCTAGCCTCCTGTTCCTTGTCTCTGCCCTCCTCGCCGGCAGCGCCGCCCACGCCGCGCCCGCCCCGGCGCAGGCGTGCATCGGGGCGGCCCGTGCCGCCGCGCAGGCAACGGGACTTCCGGCGCGAACGCTCGTCACGCTGGCGCTGGCCGAGACAGGACGGCGCGGCCCGGACGGCCCGGTGCCGTGGCCCTGGACGGTCAATGCCGCGGGCGAGGGCCGCTGGTTCGACACCCGCGAGGAGGCGCTGGCCTTCGTCCGCGCGAAGCAGGCCGCGGGCGTGCGCTCGATCGACGTCGGCTGCTTCCAGATCAACCTGGTCTGGCACGGCGACGCCTTCGCCTCCCTGGAGGAAGCGTTCGATCCCACGGCCAACGCCGCCTATGCCGCGCGCTTCCTGAAGCGTCTTGCCGACGAGGCGGGCCTGGCACGCGCCTCGGGCCACTATCATTCCCGCACGCCCGAACTGGCCCAACGCTACCGCGCGCGCCTCGCCACGCTGGAGACCGCGGCCGCCGCCCTGCTTGAGACCTTGCCGCCGGAGGGGGCCCGCAGTTTCGCGCGCGCGCCCAACGGCAACGGCATTCCGCTCGGGGGCGTGTCGCTCGCCGCGCTGTTCGGCGGCGCAGGCGGCAAGAGCCTGCTGACCGCGGCGCGCGGCCCCCTGTTCGGCCCCGCCCGTCCCGCCCACGGAGACCGCCAATGACGACGCCCGCCGCATCCGCCGCCGGAAAGGCGGGTTTCCGCATCGACCCGGCGCGCGCGCTCGCCAATCCGACCGTGATGGTCGCGCTGGCGTTGATGACCGTCATCACCATGATGATCCTGCCCATGCCGGCCTTCGCGCTGGACATGGGGCTCGCCATCTCCTTCGCGCTCGCCATCCTGATCTTCACGATCACGCTTTTCATCGACCGGCCGCTCGATTTCTCGTCCTTCCCGACGATCCTGCTCGGCTCGCTGATGCTGCGGCTGTCGCTCAACGTCTCCTCGACCAAGCTGATCATCGGCGAGGGCCACAAGGGCACCCATGCCGCGGGCCAGGTGATCGAGGGCTTCGCCATGTTCGTCATGGGCGGCAGCCTGTTCCTCGGCCTCGTCGTGTTCGGCGTGCTGCTGATCGTGAACTTCATCGTCATCACCAAGGGCGCGGGCCGCATGGCGGAGGTCGGCGCGCGCTTCGCACTCGACGGCATGCCGGGCCGCCAGCTCGCCATCGACGCCGACGTCGCCTCGGGCGCGATCACGCACGAGGAGGCGCGCGAGCGCCGCAAGCTGGAGCAGGAGGAGACGACCTTCTTCGGCTCGCTCGACGGCGCGTCGAAGTTCGTCAAGGGCGACGCCATCGCGGGCCTGCTCATCACGCTGCTGAACCTGGTCATGGGCATGGCGATGGGCATCGCGGTCCATGGGCTCACCTTCTCCAAGGCGCTGGAGACCTATGCGATCCTGACCGTCGGCGACGGTCTCGTCTCCCAGATCCCGGCGGTCATCGTCTCGGTCGGCGCGGGCCTGCTGCTGGCCAAGGGGGGCGTGACGGGCGCAACCGACAAGGCCATCGTCGCGCAGATGCGCGCACACCCGGCAGCACTGGGCACGGTGGCAGGGCTTCTTGCCATGTTCGCGCTGGTGCCAGGCATGCCGTTCGTGCCCTTCATGGCGGGCGCGCTGGTGATCGGCGGGCTCGCATGGCTCGCCGCCAAGCGCCAGCAGGAGATGGCCCAGCCGAGCGAGACCGAGCCCGCGCCCAAGGCGCCCGAGGCGACCCTCGGCGACCGGATGGAGGTCGACGACCTGCACATGGAGTTCGCCCCCGACCTCGTGCCTCTGGCGATGGACGAGGCAACGGGCCTCTTCCAGCGGATCGGAAACATCCGGCGCCACCTCGCCACCGAGTTCGGCTTCGTCATGCCCGAGGTGCGCCTCACGGATTCTCCCGCGCTCGCCCCCGGTCACTACCGCATCCTGGTGCAGGGCGTTCCGGTGGCGCAGGGCGTGGTGCGCACCGACCGCGTTCTGCTCATCAAGCGCGGGGCGGAGCCGCTGGCGATTCATGGCGAGGACACGGCCGAGCCGGTCTATGGCGCGCCCGCCCGCTGGATCGCGGAAGACGACCGGGCGGAGGCCATGGCGCTGGGCCTGCCGGTCGCGGCGCCGAACGAGGTGCTGGCGACGCATCTGCTGGAAACCGTCAAGGGGTGCATGGGCGACCTCGTGACCCGCGCCGGGCTGAACCGGATCGTGGACGCCTTCTTCGACCTGACCGACGCCGCGCGCGCCGAGGCGCACAAGAAGCTGTTCGACGAGTTCGTGCCGGAGCCTGTCAGCCGCGACGTGCTGCAGGCCGTCCTGCGCCTCCTGCTGGAGGAGCGGATCTCGGTGCGCAATCTCGGCCTCATCATCGAGGCCATTGCCGAGGCGCTGCCGCACACGCGCGAGGCCGAGGCGCTTGCCGAGCATGTGCGCCGCCGGCTTTCCACCCAGATCACCGCGAAGCTGGCCACGCCCGAAGGCCGGATCGAGCTTCTGCAACTCGACCCTGCGTGGGAAGACATCTTCGCCGCGCACGAGACGGTACAGAAGGACGGCAGGCCCGGGGACGTGGCGCTGCCGCCCGACGCGATCAACCGGCTCGCCGCGTCGGTGGGCCGCAAGCTGGGCGAGGTGTCCCACGCAGGCAACGGCAGCGCGGCCATCGTGACGCACGCGCACCGCCGCCGCCTCGTCCGCACGCTGCTCGACGCCAAGGGCCTCTCGACGCCCGTGCTGGCCTTCGACGAGATCGGGCGGCGCGCCAAGCCCGTCCTGGTGGGAACGGTGCCGGCCGCATGAACCTCGACCTCGATCTGCTCTGGCCCGCGCTGGCCGCCTTCGTCCGGATCGGCGCCATGATGGCGCTGATGCCGGGTTTCGGCGGCGGCCGCGTGCCGATGCGGATCGCGCTCGGCCTTGCATTGTTGCTGACCCTCGCGGTGATTCCCTCGGTGGGTCCCGTCGCGCCGCCCGCAAGCGGCACGGACCTCCTGGCTCTCGTCGTGCCGGAAGCCATCGCGGGGCTGATGCTCGGCACGCTGGTGCGCGCCATGCTGTTCGCCCTGCAGATCGCGGGCGCGGCCATCGCGCAGAGCATCGGCATCGCGCACATCTTCGGCGGCGTCGCGGAAGGGGGCGAGGCCCCCGTCGGCAGCCTGGTCACGCTGGCGGGCCTGACGGCGTTCTATGTCAGCGGTCTGCATATCGCCGCCATCGCCGCGCTCGCCGACAGCTATGCCTACCTGCCAGCGGGAACGCTCGCGCCCGCGGGCGACAGCGCCTGGGCCGTGGTCGAGGCGGGCGCGCAGGCGCTGACCCTCGGCCTGCGGATCGCCGCGCCGCTGCTGGTCGCGGGCTTTCTCTACAATCTCGCGCTCGGCGCCATGAACCGCGCCATGCCGCAATTGATGGTCGTGTTCGTGGGCGCACCGGCGCTCGCGCTCGGCGGGCTCGCGCTTCTGCTGGTAGCCCTGCCCATCGGACTGCGCGCCTGGCTCGACGCCGCGCCCGGCTTCCTGCCCGGTTGAGGAGCGCGACGTGTCCGAGAAGAACGACGAACAGGAAAAGATCCACGAAGCGACGCCGCAGAAGATCGACAAGGCGCGGCGCGAGGGCGACATCGCCCAGTCGAAGGAGGTGCACGGCTTCGCGGTCTATTTGGGGCTTCTCCTGGCGCTGCTGCTGTTCGGCCCCTTCATGGTGACGCGCGCGGGCGAGATCCTGATGACGCCGCTCGCCCGGGGAGACGCCTTCGCGGGCGCCGAGCCGCAGGCGCTGGGCATGATGGCGGCGCAGGCGATGGGCGCGCTGGCGCTGGCGCTGGCGCCGCTGGTGATCCTTCCGGCAGGCGGCGTGATCGCCTCGCTGGTCGCCCAGCGCGCGGTGACCGTCGCGCCCAAGAAACTCATGCCGAAGATGTCGCGCATCTCGCCCATCGCGCAGGCCAAGCAGAAGTATGGCCCGAACGGGATCGCGGACTTCCTGCGCACCGCCGTCAAGATGGCGTGCGTGGGCGCGATCCTCTGGCTGGTGATCGGCGCGGAGGTGCCGCGCATCGCGACGCTGCCGCTGCTCGGCGCGGGCGCGATCGGCCTGACCATCGGGGAACTGACCGTGCGCTTCCTGCTGGCGCTCGCGGGCGTGTCCGTGGCCATCGCCGCGGCCGACTACCTCTGGCAGCGGCATTCCCACGCCAAGAAGCTGCGCATGTCGCACGAGGAACTGAAACGCGAGATGAAGGAGGCGGAAGGCGATCCGCACATGAAGCAGCAGCGCCGCGAGCGCGCGACCGCCATCGCCATGAACCAGATGATGGCCGAGGTGCCGAAGGCGACCGTCGTCGTCGTCAACCCGGTCCACTTCGCCGTGGCGCTCAAATGGGACCGCACGCCCGGCACCGCGCCGGTGTGCGTCGCCAAGGGCCAGGACGCCATCGCGCTGCGCATCCGCGCGCTGGCGGAGGAGTCGGGCGTGCCCGTGCTGCCCGATCCGCCGCTCGCCCGAGCGCTGCATGCCGCCCTCGACATCGGCGACGAGATCCCGCCCGACCAGTACCGGGCCGTCGCCGCCGCAGTCCATTTCGCCGACGAGATGCGTGCCAAGGCGCGCAAGCGTGGAGGTGCCCGATGACCCCGCCCGCCCATGTCCTGCTGTCGCAGATCGAGGACACGCGCGCCCGTGACCTGGCCCAGCGGCTGGCCTCGCTGAGGGCCGCGCTCGCCGATCTCGACCGTGCCGAGGAAGAGGTGCGCGCCCGCATGCGCGCCCTTGCGGAGACGCCGCAGTTCGGCCCGCTGGCATCCCAGGCTGCCCGGCACCGGCACGACCTGCGCACCCGCCTTGCCGAGATGGATGCGGCGCGCGCCACGCTTCACGCCGAGGCCGAAGCGCTCAACGCCTCCCTCGTCGATGCGATCGGGCGGCAGACGGCGTGCGACGAAATCGCCCGTGCGCAGGCCGCGCTCCAGCGCCGCCGGGCGCTGGCGCGCGAGGACGACGCGCGCGACCTGCTCGCAGGGGCGGCGGGAAAGGGCGGCTGAGGCCGGCCGCGGCCCCTAGACCGCCATCACCGTTCCGACCTGCTTCTGGATCTCGACGATCGACGCCTTGGTCAGATCCTTGGGCAAATCGGCGTGAAGCCGCTCGCTCAACTCCCGCGGCAACTCCTTGCGCACATGGCCGAGGGCGCGCGGCGGCGCGGCGATGATCAGCCGGTCGAAGCGTCCCTTGCGGGCATGGCCGGCGACGATTTCCAGCGTCTCGTCGAGGAAGCGCTCTTCCTCCAGCTCGCGCGGATCCGTCGGCCGCTCCATCGCGTGCCGCCCGGGGCCTGCAGAATCGAAGGTGCGCCCCTGCCGGTCCGCCATGATGTCGCGCGACGGCTCCAGGTCCGCCTCCCGGGCAAGGTCCGTCAATTCGGTCAGCCCGCGATCCGGGCCATCGTTCTCGAACACGCGGGCGCGGCCGCCATCGGATACCAGCACCCAGGTCACGATCTTCCGCACGGGGTCATCCTCCCTTGAACCGCGAACGGGCCGGTCATGGGCCGGCCTTGTCGTGTCAAGGTGGGGGTGGACGCGGTGAGATGTCCTTGAGGCGGATCAAATCGCGCAAGCCGCGCGCGGGCCGGACTGGCGCGCTTCTTGCGGCACATGGCGCGGGATGTGAAGTTCGAGGGTGTTGCGTGATGTTGACCCCATGCCGAGACCGCCCGCCCGGGTTCTCCGGGACGGTTTGCAAGCTGCCAGGCGGCATGCCGGAGTCCGCGCAACGCATCTTTTGTCCCTTTATGATACATCTGACGGCCCCGTCCATCGGGGGCGCCCGGCGATGAAGGGCGCATTGCCCCGGCTCGCGCTCGCCTGCGCCGCCCTTCTGGTGGCGGCAGGGCCGCTGGACGCCGCACCCTTGCCCGACCCTGACGCGCCCTACAGCTATGTCGCGGTGGAACGTTCGGTGCGCGACGCGCTGTCCGATTTCAGCGTCAACACGGGGCTCCTGCTGCGCCTGTCGGAGAAGGTGCAGGGCCGCCTCGCGCCGCGGCCCTACCGCACGACCGTGCGCGGCTTTCTCGATGAAATCACGCGGGAATTCGAGCTTGTCTGGTATTACGACGGCGCCACGCTGCATGTCTATCACGCCGACGAGGTGCTGACCCGGATGATGCGCCTGCGCGGCGTCGCGCCCGACCGGCTGGCGCGCGAACTGTCCGTGCTCGGCATCTGGGACGCGCGCTTCCCCATCCGCATCTCGCGCGACGACACGATCATCCTCGCATCGGGTCCGCCGCGCTATCTCGCGCTCGTCGAACTCGTCCTCGCCGACCTGATCCGGCGGCGCGAGGAGGGCGTGCAGGTCAACCGCCGCGGGGCCTGGTCCTCGCAGTCCGATGCAGGT
>JAJLJT010000103.1:0-12448 GCA_033844555.1 Alphaproteobacteria bacterium
GCGCGGTGTTCGAGATCCGCCGGATCGTCGACCGGCGCGCCGATGTGGATGGGGGCAAGCCGCGCCAGGTGCCGGATCATGTTCCAGGCACGGATCTTCTCGCCCTTGTTGGGCGGGTAGGGGATGCGGTGGGCGAGAAACAGGATCTCGCCGCCGAAATCGTCCGCGCCGCTCATCCCAGTTGCCGCGCGACGAAGGGGCCAGCGGTGTTGGCGAGCCAGAGCGGCAGCTTCTGCCAGGTCTGCACCATCGCGCGGTACTTGGGATTGTTCGGGTTCACGTCCGGCAGGGTCTGCGCCTTCACCAGGTGATACTGATAGTGCAGCGGCTGCGGCTGGAAGCCCCAGTAGGTCTTGTAGTCATAGGCGCCGGTCCCGGTCTTGGAGCGCCCGAAATCGAAGCGCGTGCAGCCGCGCATCGCCGCGCGCCGCATCAGCGCCCAATACATGTAGTCATAGGCATGGAGCGCGCGTGCCTCCGGCAGTGCGCCGCCGAAATAGGGCAGCACCGTATCGCGCCAGTAGAAGCTGAGAAGGCCGCAGACGGGACCGTCGGGACCGCTCACGGTCGAGATCTCCACGCGGTCCCCGAAGACGTCCTTGATCGCCCGGTAATAGCGCAGGGACTGCACCGGCGTGCCGAGATTGCGCAGGCTTGTCGCGTAGCAGTGGTAGAACGCCTCCAGCGGGGCATCCGCATCGACCGTCAGCCGGTCGTTGGCGATCCCCTTGCGCACGTCCGCCCGCTTCTTGCGCGGGATCATCTTGAGGTTCGCGTCCTCTTCGGCGGGAATGTCGGCGACGAAGGTCGCGTAGGTTTCCGCCTTTGTCTCCCAGCCGGAGAGCAGCGGCTCGCGGTGGCGCAACTCGACGTAATCGACGCCGAGCCGTTCGCCCAGCGCAGCGGCCGCATCCGCCAGCGCGGCGCGCGCCTGCGCCCCATCGGCCAGAATCCCGCCATAGACATAGAACCCAAGCGAGATCAGGGCGTTCCCGAACATCGGCGTCTTGACGTGGACCAAGGGCAGCACGCCCGCGATGTCCTCGCCCCGTGTAGCCGCGAGAAGGTGCGTTTCATAGCCGAAGGCGCGCGCGAACACCTCGCGCCAGCGCGACAGGTGAAACATCGTGCCCTCGGCATGGGCTTCGACAAAAGCGTCCCACGCCGGCTCCCGGCCCGGCGCGAGCGGCGCCACGGTCAAGGCGACCGGGTCCGCCGCCACCGCGGGCGGTTGAGTGGCAGGGGCCTCGGCCGGACAGGGCTTCGGCATCGCGGACATGGAACTCTCCCGTCCTATTCGGCGGCCAGCAGGGCGGAGGCGTCCGTCTGAAAGGCCGCATCCATCCGGCCCCAGCGGAACTCGCGCATGAGGCGTTCGAGTTTGCCCTCCATGCGTGAAAGATTGGTGTAGTGACGCAGCCGCGACTTGAGCGGCGCGCCCGCGATGCGCGGCTGCGCCGGGTCGATTTCCCACGGGTGGAAGTAGAAGACCGCCGGAAGGCCTTCGCCGTCGACCACGCCCTTCAGCCGGCGCGCGAACAGGGAATAGGGCAGGATCCGGAAGAAACCTCCGCCGCCGCAGGCCTTGCGCCGTCCCTTGACCAGCGCCGTCGTGACCGGGATTTCCAGCATGCCGGCCGTCGGTTCCCGGAACGGGGTGCGGGGCAGGTGGGCGTTGTCGTAGAGGTCGTGCGAGATCGGGTTGACGCTGGAGGAGTAGGCGTAACCGGCCTCCGCCAGTACCTCATACGCCCAGGGCGTCGCCCTGGTCAGCGAGAAACTGGCGGCGCGGTAGCCCCGAACTTCCGTGCCGCCCGCGTCTTCCAGCACCGCCCTGGTCTTGCGCACATCCTCGGCGAAGGCCGCGCGGTCCTGGTGGAAGATCCGCACGTGGGACCAGCCGTGGCTCGCCACCTCGTGGCCTTCCCGGGCCATCCGGCGGATCAGGTGCGGAAACCGCTCCGCGATCATGCCGAGTGTGAAGAATGTGATGGAAACGCCTTGTTCGCCGAAGAAATCCAGCAGACGCTCCGTATTCGCTTCAACACGCGACGGCATCGACGGCCAGTCGGCGCGGTCGATCACGCCCTCGAATGCGGAGACCTGGTAATAGTCCTCCACGTCCACGGTCATCGCGTTCAGCGGGACCCCGGTGTGCGGCGAATCTGACACGTTCGTTCTCCCAATCGGGGCGCTGGGCCCCGCTCAGACGATGTTGCGCTTGAAGGCGAGCGGGGGCGCCGCGCCATCGTCGTCGTCGCCGGTGCGCAGCGCGGGCGCGGCCTCTTCCTCCAGCGCCTGTTCGGCCGTCTCGAGTGCCGGCGCGTCGCCCTCGGTTTCCTTGCCCTGCCACGTCGAGAGATAGCTGGCGGCGGTATCGATCAGCTCCCGCAAAGCGCGGTCGTGGGCAAGGAGGGCTGTTTCGATCCGGTCGATGCGGCGCATCAGTTCGGTATTCTGCGGCGCGGGCGCCGCCTGCGCCGCCGCGGCGTCCGGATTGATCGGCTCGGGGTCGCCATAGACCGGCGTGTCGTCGAACACGCGGTCGCGCGGATCCTGCATCTGCGGGCCGGGACGGGCGGCGGCGCTGTCGCCCGGGCGCGGCGCGGCGGGGTCGACCTCTCCGGCCGGGTCGATATGGGTCTGGGGCGCGGCATGCACCTCGCCCTGAAGATCCTTGATGACCTCCGCCACCGCGGCTTCGTCGATGGTCGCCAGTTCTTCCAGCGCACCATAGAGCAACACGCGGTTGCACAGGGTGTTGATGCGCCGGGGCACGCCCTTGGTCTCGCGGTAGATCGCGTTGAAGGCCCCGTCGGTGATGTCGGGCACACCGGTCCAGCCGGCCAGAAGCAGGCGATGCTCGATATAGGCGTGGCATTCCGCGGGCGAGAGCGGCTTCAGCTTGTAGGATGCGATCACCCGCTGCTGAAGCTGCACGAGATCCGGGTTCGCGAGGTAGCGCAGGAACTGCGGCTGGCCCACGAGGAAGATCTGGAACAGCGATTCCCCGTTCACGTTGAAGTTGGAGAGCATGCGCAGCTCTTCCAGCGTCCGCGCGGGAAGGTTCTGCGCCTCGTCCACGACCAGCAGCACGCGCCGGCCGGCGTGGTACTGCTCCTGCAGGAAATCCTCGAGCGCGGTCAGCTGCGAGGCCTTGTCGGTCGCCTCGGTCTTGATCTTGAAGGCGCGCACGATCATGCGCAGCGCGTCGTCGGCGTCGATGTGCGTGGTGCCGATCTGCGCGGCCACGATCTCCTCGGTATTCAGCTCGGCGAAGAGCTGACTCACCAGCGTCGACTTGCCCGTGCCCACGTCGCCCGTGATCACGATGAAGCCTTCGCCCTGGTAGAGGCCGTACTTGAGATACGACATCGCCTTCTTGTGCCCTTCCGACCCGTAGAAGAACCGGTGGTCCGGGGTCAGGCGAAAGGGCGAAGAGGTGAAGCCGTAATACTCTTCAAACATCGTCGGCTGGTTCCCTGAGCCTCAAAAGCGTGCCCTGGCACCGACAAGGGCGGCGTTCTCGCGGTATTCGTCCGCGTTGAACGTTGCCTGCCGTGTCGTGTGGATCAGGCCGCCGTAAATGTCCACGGTCGGCGTGAGCTGATAGTCGGCCATCAGCCGCAGGCCGTAGGTATCGGTGTCCGATGTGACGGGATTGTCGGCGACATAGTAGCGGTACGAGGCCTCCGCCGTCCCGGTGAGACGCGACGAGAACTGCTTTTCCCACCCGGCGACGAAGTTGATGCTTTGCTCGTCGATCGAGGGATCGCCCGGATTCAGGATGTCGAAATCCCGTTCCTGCCCGAAGACGTTCAGGTAGACCCGGTTCGTGTTGAACTGGCCGGTCAGATAGCCGCTCAGCACGGTGGAGCGGTAGACGCGGTTTGTGCCCCCCGTCGACAGGAAGCCGGCGGACTGGAGCAGCGCCACTTCCTGTTGCGCGAACGCCCGCTGGCTTTCCGTCGGCGTGCCGAAGATGCCCAGCGACTGCAGGAAGCGCGCCTGGTAAAGCTCCGATTCCGAATAGGAGCTGGTCGCAACGTCCTGGTAGTAGCGCACGCCTGCCGTGATCCGGTCGGTCAGCTGATAACGGGCGTCGGCTTCGACGTTCAGGTCGTTGTAACGCTCGCCCACGATGACCTCGATGGAGGATCGCGGCGTCGGGCGGGCCCGGAAGCCTGCGCCGTAGCTGAAACCGCTCATGTCCTCGGTGAAGCCCGCGCTGTCGACCTCGTCGTAGCCGCCGCGCGCCAGAAGCGCGAACCGCGGCGAGACCTCGTAGCTGACGGTCGCCTGCGCCGTCGCCCGCTCCAGGTCGTTGAGGCCGCCGTTCTCGTCGGACTGGGAGTTCGAGTACTCCGCAAAGCTCTCGAAGCCGATTCGGCCGAAGGGCCGGGTGGTGCCCAGGCTCGCGCGCGCCGCGTTGCGCACCTCGGTCGAGACGTCGCCCGACGCGCCGCCCGTAAAGGAGTGGGTGGTGCGCAGTTCGCCCTGCAGGTTCGGCCCGAGCGGCTGGCGGTAGGAGGGCGATATGGTGATGGAGCCGACCCCCGTCCGCGAACCTGCGCCCGCAACCGGGTTCAGCGAGATCCGGCCGTCGGAATTGACCAGGACGTCGCGCCAGTAGCCGGACAGGTCGACATAGGCCCGGTTCGGAATGATCTCTGCGGTGCCGAAGGCGTTCGCATTGACCCGCAGCCCGTCGAACTTCCGCCCGTTGTCGCGGCCGTGATAGACGTCGCCCGCAAGCTCCAGAACGCCGCCGCCGCTGAAGCGGGGGCTGTCGTACAGCGCCTCGAACCCGCCGTAGGCGGTGGTGACGATCGCGCTGTCTTCCTGGCCGCGCGGCTCCAGGTCGATGTTGTCGGAGATGGTGACCTCCGCACCGACATAGGGCGTGATCTCCAGCGGCCGCGCCGTGGCGACGGCGACACCGGCGACGGTGCTGGCGGTGATCAATGCAACGGCACGCTTCACGAGCTTCACTCCCCCTTGCTGACGGCCCTTACCCCGGCTGGCCTCAGGCAGCGTCCCCGCGGGTATAGGCGTCATAGTACGAACCGAACTGGTCAGTATTACCCTGCGCCGAAGCCTTGTTCAGCACAAGGTTCACGTTGTCGTGCCGGTCCAGGAGATCGAGGGCGGATTCCACTGCACTGCGCGATGTTCGGTCCGAATCGACGACGAAGACGATCTGCCCGACGTGCTGCGCGAGGACGACCGGTTCCGTGCTGGCGAGCAGCGGCGGTCCGTCGAAGATGATGATGCGGTCGGTATAGCGGTCCGCGATATCGTCCATCAGCGCGTTCATCCGCGGGCTGCCGAACAGGTCGGTGGCGGACGCGACGCTCGTGCCCGCGGGCAGGAAGCTCAGCGGATGATTGCGCTCGCGCAGCAGCACGTCCGACATGTCCGGCGGGTTGGTGCCGAGCAGGTCGGTCAGGCCGCGCGGCGCCTGGACGTTGAACTGCTTGCTCAGCGAGGGACGGGCCACGTCGGCGTCGACGAGCAGCACGTTGAAGCCCTCGTCGAGCACGATCGACAGGGCCAGGTTGACCGCGTTGAAGCTCTTGCCCTCGCCGGGGCGGGCGCTCGTGACCAGGATCACATGCTCACGGCCCCGCGCGCGAACCTGGCCGTCCTCGCGGTTCAGGGCCATCCGCTGCATCAGGCGGCGCTTGATCAGGCGGAACTCCTCCGACACCCGGGACCGCCGGTTGTACGGCGTGATGAAGCCGTTCTCGCGGAGGCGGGCGAAGTCCAGCACGAACTCCGAGCTTTGCTTGGCGGGTTCGCGCGGAAGGTCCGGCGCCGGCGCGGCGGAGGCGTCCCTGGCGGCGCCGAGCGCGAGCGGCTTCTCGGCCTTCGCGGCGCGGGTCTTGCCGCCTTCGGGCGCAGCCTTGTCAACGGTCCGCTCGACGAGGGACCCCTTGTCCTTGCCTTCGCCGTACTTCTTCGCGACGCGGTCGATGAGACTCATGATGTCATTCTCCGTGGCGAAACAGCCAGGTCACTTGGTCAGATGGCAGAGCGGAACATGAAGTAGAGTTGATCGGAAAGCCCGGTCAGATCCGGCCTGTAGAGCTGGAAGTGATAAAGGTAGATCAACCCGCCGAACACGGCGACGAGCGCGGCTGCGCTGGCGCCCCAGACCGCCGCGCTGGTCAGCCGCTGGGCCAGAGAGCGGGCAGGGCGCACCATGGACACGCTGCCGAGGATCGGCATCTCGAACGCGTTGCGCAGGTGCATGAGCGTCGGGAAATTGTCGGCCATCTGGATGCGCAGGAAGGCAACTGCCAGGCCCGCGCCGACCGCGGCGAACAGAACGCCAAGGAACATCAGCAGCCGGTTCGGACCGATCGGCGTGACCGGCTCGATCGGCGGCTCGATCACGCGGTAGTCGACGAGCGTCGTGCGGGTCTTGAGCGCCTCGGTCATCTCGATGACGCTCAGATCGCCCCGGCGCTTGCGAAACTCGTCGAACAGCTGCTGGTAGTTGGACTGGAGCTGGTTGAACTGCTGCTGCACCGCCGGTTGACGCTCCAGCGTGCTGCGCAGTTCGCCCGCCGTGCGCTGCGCCTGGCGCACGCGCTCGTCAAGCTGGGCGATCTGCAGTTCGACCGCCTGCATCTGGTCCTGAAGCTGGACATAGACCGGGTTGGGCTGCGTCGTGCGGCCTCCGCCGCCGGTGCGGACGCCCGATTGCTCGAGCCCCTGGATCTGCTGCTCGATCGCCTTCACATCGGGATGATTTGGCGTCAGGCGCTGGAGCATCTGCGCGCGCTGGGACCGCAACTCGGCAAGCTGCTGGGCCTGGGCGGACACGAAGCCGCCACTGGTCAGGCTGGGCGGCGTGTTGGCGAGGCTGACCGCAAGCTGGTCGCGCCGCGCCTCGAGCAGCGACCGCTCGATCCGCGCCTGGTCGACGGTGGACTCCGCGTCGCGCAGCCGGCTCAGAAGGGAACTCGTGTCGGACAGGATCTCGACGTTCTGCGAGCGGAACTCGGTCAGCTTGTTCTCGGCTTCCTGGAGATCCGCCTCGATCTTCTGGAGATCGGACGCAAGGAAGGTGCGGCTCTTGTCGGTGCCGGTCTGCTCGAGCATCAGGTTCTGCTCGATGAAGCTGTTCAGCACCTCCTGCACCACGCGCTGCGTGACGCTGGGATCGTCGGCGGCGTAGCTGACGGAATAGAGGTCGCGGCCGACGCGGTAGACCTGCAGGCGCTCCTGCAGCCTCGCCACGAGCCGCTCCATGCCCATCTGGTCGGTTACCGTCAGGTCGAGGTCGGTGTTCTTGATGACGCGCTCGAGGTTCGGGCGCGAGTACATCAACTGCCGGACGTTCTCGATCTGCCGCTCGGTGTCGAAGGTGGCGGCGTCGTTCTTCAGCACCTGCAGCAGCAGCGCCTCGGTATCGACGTAGAGTTGGGCCTTCGACTCGTACCTGTCCGGCATCGACATGACGAGAAAGGCACCGAGCAATCCCACGAGCCATGCAACGCCGACGACGATCCAACGGCGTTTCCAGAACTCCGTCAGATAGAAATTGATGAGAAAACGAATATCGCCGCCCACGGGATCAACTCCTCAAGTAAACCGGATGCGCCTTGATCGAAACGCCGGATGCGTGTGGCGGCCCGGTGGGTGGCCGGGCCGCCGCAGCCTTGTCCTAGAGCCATGCCTCGGGAATGATCAGCACGTCGCCCGGCAGCATCGGCACGTTCGCCTGGATATCGCCGTAACGGATGAGATCGTCGAGGCGGACGTTGTACGCCTGCTCCTGGTCGCCCGTGTAACGCACGATCACGGCACGGTTGCCGTCCGCGAATTCGGTAAGGCCGCCGGTCGCGATCACCACGTCGAGAACCGTCATGCCGGCGCGGTAGGGGATCGCCTGCGGCTGGGCCGCCTGGCCGACGACACGCACCTGCTGGTTCAGGGCGCCCTGGAAATTGTCCACGATGACCGTGACGATCGGGTTCTGGACATAGACCTTCAGCGCTTCCTCGATATCGCGCGACAGCTGCGTCGGCGTCTTGCCCGCAGCCTGCAGATCCTCGATCAGCGGAAGGGAGATGCGTCCGTCGGGACGGATCGGCACGCTGGACGACAGCTCGGGCGAGCGCCAGACGAACACCTGGATCGTGTCGAGCGGACCCAGCACATAGTCCGGAGCGGCGGCAGGCGCCACTGCCTCGCGCGGAGCGGGGGGATTGTTCGACTGCGCACACGCCGAGAGGCCAAGCGCCAAGGCGAACGTCAGGAGGACCGTTTTCATGAGTCCGGGGAGCCGCATCATATCTTCACCCTCTTCAGTCGGTGGACCGCTAGGCCAGGTTTGCCGCCGTCCGCTCCACGCACACGCTGTGCCAGAGCTTCCTGTCTCGCATCAAAATGTTAAAGTTTCCCATGCAGGTCCGCGCGTTAACCAGATTTTGCCGCAAACCGGCAAGGAAATTTCCTCATATTCGCATTTCGGCGTCAAACGCCTGCCGCCGAACGTGTAACAAGAAGCATGCCACTCGGGAACGCTGGTCCATGTACGTAGATGCCCGAGGGGTGCGCCCCGCTTCGACACAGGACAGAAGAAAAATGACGGTTGTGTGGTGCACGATGGCACAGCCGCAGGGAGAGCGGGGATGACGGGAACGGGCAGGGGTCTGGAGTGCCGCCTGGCACGCGTGGAGGATCGCGCGGACCTGGAGACGCGGTGGCGCAAGCTCGAAGCGGTCTGCCGTCCTGCCTTCTTTCTGGGCTGGAACTGGATCGGCACATGGCTCGACACGCTCGCGGTGGCGCCCTGGGTCGTCGAGGTGCGTCTCGGCGAGGAGACGGTGGCGCTCGCCTGCTTCGAGGTGCGCGCGACGGTACGCCGGAAGATCGTGCGCAGCCGGACGCTCTATCTCAACGAGACGGGCGACCCGTCCCGCGACGTGGTCACGCTGGAGTACAACCGGATCCTCTGCCATCCCGATCACGCCAGGGCGGCGGAGGACGCGGCGCTGGACGCCCTTCTGGCGAAGCGCGGTGAATTGTGGGACGAGCTTTACGTCCGCAATGCGCCGCAGGATTTCGCCGCCCGGCTGGAGGCGCTGGGGCTTCAGGTGTGGCAACGCAGCGAGGCGCCGTCGGCAGAGATCGACCTGGTCTCGGCGCGGCAGGCCGGTGGCGTGCTGGACACGTTGTCGCGGAACACCCGTCACCAGGTCCGCCGCTCCATGCGTCTCTACGAAGACCGCTACGGCCCGCTCGCCCTTGAGCGCGCGCGGACGGTGGAGGAGGCGTTCGATTTTTTCGCGCGGCTGGGCGACCTGCACCAGCCCTATTGGCAGGCACGCGGCAAGCCGGGCGCGTTCGCGCATCCGCACTATCTCTCCATGCACCGGGCGCTGATCGCGCGCGCTCTGCCCGAGGGCGAAGCGGAAGTCGTGCGCGTGCTCGCTGGCGGGCACGACATCGGCTATCTCTACAATTTCGTGCGCGACGGGCGGGTCTATTTCTACTTGAGTGGACTGCGCTACGAGGACGATCCGAAGTTCAAGCCGGGGCTCGTCACTCACGTCCTGTGTGCCGAGGATCACCTTGGCGCTGGCGCGACGGTCTACGATTTCATGGCCGGGGAGAACCGCTACAAGACGCAGCTGGGCAGGGCGGCGGAACCGCTCGTCTCGTTGACGCTGCAGCGGCGAAGGCCGGTCTTCTGGCTTGAGCGCGCCGCGAAGGCCCTGCGCGACCGGCTCAGGCCGCCGTCCTGACGGCCGAGCGCCGGGCAAGGATATCGCGGAAGAGCGCGAGCTGTCCGGCCGTTGTCTCGTCCCAGGAGAAACGTTCGGCATAGGCGCGAACCGCCGCGCGGTCGCGCGGCGCGCCGAGCATGGCGTTGATCGCCTCGGCAATCGCGTCCGGCGTGCGTTCCTCGATCAGCAGGCCGACGCCGTCGGTCTGGATCACTTCCGGCGTGCCCCAGATGCGGGTCGCCGCCACGGGGGTACCGCAGGCCATCGATTCCAGCAGCACGTTGGCCCAGCCCTCCCGGCTCGAGGCCAGCACCATAAGGTCGGCCGCCGTGTAGAGTTCCGCGAGCGCGCCGTGATCGACCCGGCCCAGCAGGCGGACCCGGTCTCCAAGACCCAGACGCGCGATCTGCGCCTCGAGCGCGCCGCGCATTTCCCCGTCGCCGGCGATCAGCAGGCCGGCGTCCGGCACCTGCTTCATCGCCTCGACGATGAGGTGATGGCCCTTCCTCTCGATCAGGCCGCCCACCGAAACGACCGTCGGGCGCGTCAGGCCGAGCCGGGCGCGCGCCGCCTCCCGCGGGTGGGGGCGGAACATGTCGAGATCCACGCCGTTGCGCAGCACATGGATCTTGTCCGCCTCCGCACCCAGGGCGACAAGCTCGTCCTTCAGCGCCTTGCACACGGTGATCGAGGCATCGGCGGCCGCGGCCGCTTCCAGCACCATGCGGCGCTGGCGCGGATATTGCGGGATCAGGTTGATGTCGGTTCCGCGTGCGGTGATGACCACGGGCTTGCCCAGGCGCCGGGCGACCCACGATGCGGCCACGCCGTCGGGGTAGTAGTAGTGCGCGTCGATCAGGTCCACGTCACCGTTCCTGGCGATGTCGTCGCGGATCGCCCGCTCCATCGCGCGGGCGAGCAGATAGGGCGCCGCGGTCATGCCGACCTTCGGGATCACGGGATAGCGCGGATGCGCGATCGGGATCCCGTGCCGGACCTCTGCACCGGGGACCGAGGCGAAGCGCGCATAGGCCCCGAACACCTCCGATCCGAACGGGAACCAGGGGACGGGCGCGATCACGCGCAGCTCGACCTCGCCCGAGGCGACGAGATGGCGCAGCCGGTTTTCCACGAACACGCCATGCGATGGCATCGCCGCGTTCGGATAGAGCGTGGTGACGCTGAGAATACGCAATGCGGGCATCGGCGCGCTCATTTCGGGGGCTCGGACGTCTTCACCGCTGGAGCGCGGTTCTTCCGCTGCCCCTTGCGCTTTGCCGCCTGGATCTCTTCGCCGGTGCGGAGGGCCAGGATCCCGTGCGCGCCCGCATCCGGTTTGCCCTCGTTCGCAATCAACCAGAAGCAGACCAGATAGATGGCCGCGATGGAAATCAGAAGCAGCAGGCCGCCCAGCATGCGAGGACTCCGCGACATGTGATTACGGTACCGGCAGGCCAGCCGCCAGCCCGGCTCAGCATCCTCTTCCAGCATTAACAAAATCTTGGGCCGTGGCACAGATTATGCGAAGGATGTTTGGGAGGGAACCGCCACGAGTGCAGGGCGGCGCCCACCCGGTCCGGTGACAGGAAAGCCGCCCGATGCGCGATCTCGTCCTTATTTTCGGTTTCCTCGGGCTGCTGCCCCTGTGCTTCCTGCGGCCGCAGATCGGCATTCTCGTGTGGACGTGGTTCTCGATCATGAACCCGCACCGGGAGACCTTCGGACTCGCCTACGACATTCCGTTCAACCAGCTGATTGCCGCCGCAACACTCGGCGGGTGGATGCTGTCTGCAGAAGCCAAGAAGCTGCCGATGAACTGGACGGTCGCGGCGCTGATCGCATTTTCGCTCTGGACCGTTGTTACAACGCTGGCCGCACTCGATTTCGCGTCGGCCTGGGTCTACTTCCTCAAGATCCCGAGCAAGGTCTTCGTTTATCTGATCGCCGTGCTGCTGATCATCAACACGCGTACGCGACTTGTGGCATTGTTGTGGGTTTTGGCGATTTCACTTGGATACTATTGCGTGCGCAATGGTGTGGCTGGTTTGTTGGCAGGCGGGCGCAACCTGGGCACGGCAGAATATGGCCCTCAAGGAACGATGATAGCCGACCGGAACCATCTCTCACTCGCAATGGTCATGATTATGCCGGTCCTGTACTACCTCGCGCGGTATACAAGAGCGAAATGGGTACGATTGGTGATCTACGGCGTCATCGCACTTGGTGTCTTTGCCGTCATTACCAGCTACTCGCGCGGCGGCTTCATCGCGCTTGTCGCAATGGCCGGCTTCCTCTGGCTGAAAACCCGGCAGAAGGTTCTCACTGCGGCCGTCCTCCTCGTACTCGCTGTCCCGGCGTACAATTTTGTGCCCGATGAGTGGAAGGAGCGGATGCATTCCATCGAGACGATGCAGGAAGATGGCTCCTTCCAGGGACGAATGCATGCGTGGAACATGGCGATCAACATCGCCAACCAGCGCCCGCTGGTCGGCGGCGGCTTCACCGCGACCCAACAGCCGGGAATCTCTGCCCGCTTCGGTGAAGGCAGGTACGACCCCAAGGCGGCGCACTCGATCTATTTCCAGGTGCTGGGGGACCACGGCTACGTGGGTCTCGCGCTCTACCTGCTCCTGATGTATCTCGGGTGGAGGCAAGCCGTCTGGGTGATCAGGCAAACCAGGGACCGGATCGATCTGCTGTGGGCA
>JAJLJT010000104.1:0-5501 GCA_033844555.1 Alphaproteobacteria bacterium
GCGCCCTCGATCCAGGCGGAATCGGCATTGAGCACGAAGAAGGGGCCGGACCCGAGGTGCGGCAGAGCGGCCTTCACGCCGCCGCCGGTGTCGAGCAATTGCGTCCGCTCGTCGGAGATCACGATCTCGATGTCGGTGCGCCGGGCGAGATGGGCTTCGAGCATGTCGGCGAAATGATGCACATTGACCACGGCCCGGCGCACGCCAGCCGCCACGAGCCGGTCGAGCGCGCGGTCGACCATGGCGCGCCCGTCGAGTTCGACCAGCGCCTTCGGGCGGTCGTCCGTCAGCGGCCGCATCCGCGTGCCGAGGCCTGCGGCCAGCACCATGGCGGTTTCGAAGCTCACTTGGCCGTCTCCTTCAGATACGCCACGTCCCTTTCCCAACGCTCCCGCGGGAGCCAGCGCGCGAACCAGTGCGCCAAGGGCGCAAGCGCCGGGTGCGCGAGGTCGTGCGCCAGGTGCCCGAAGACGCGCGGCAGCAGCCCCAGGTATCGCGGCTTGCCGTCCCGCTTCCAGAGCCGGGCGAAGATGCCCACGATCTTCGCGTTGCGCTGGGCGCCGAGCACCGCATAGGAGGTCAGGAACGCCTCCCGGTCGGCGACGCCGGCCGCGTCGAGGTAGCGCGCGATCATGACGTCTCCAAGACCGGGGGCGAGGTCGCGGCGCGCATCCTCGACCAGCGAGACGAGATCATAGGCCGCGGGCCCCCGCACCGCGTCCTGGTAGTCGATCAGGCGCACCCGGTCGAGACCCGCCCGCGCCGGCTGCCAGATCAGGTTCTCCGCGTGATAGTCGCGCAGGCAGACGACGTCCGTGCCGGCCCGCACGAAGGCCAGAAGCTCCGCCCAGACCGCCCGCCATTCCTCCACGGCTCCCGCAGGCACGGGCGCGCCGGTCGCGGCAGGCATGTACCAGTCGAGCAGCAGACCCGCCTCGGCCTCGAGCCGCGCGTCGTCATAGGGCGGCAGGCGGGCGGCGGCCAGCGCGTCCGGGCCCGGCGCCCGCGCGGTGTGCAGGGCGGCGAGCACGTCGACCGCCGCGGCGTAGAGCGTCTCCTCGAGACCCGGGTCTCCAGTCTCCGCCAGCACGCGCGCAAACAGCGCATCGCCCAGATCCTCCAGCAGCAGGAAGCCCTGCGCCTCGTCCGCCGCCAGCACCATCGGGGCACCGAAGCCCGCCCCGCGCAACAGCGCCGTGACCCGCAGGAAGGGGCGCACGTCCTCGCCGGTCGCCGGATCGGCGTCCATCAGCATCGCGGTCGCACCGGGCCGTGTCACGCGCGCATAGCGGCGGAAGGATGCATCGCCCGCCAGCGGCGCGATGCTGGCTCCGCGCCAGCCCGATGCGTCGAGAAAGCCGCGCGCCGCGTGCGCCCGGTCGGTCGTCTGCACGTCAGACATGCTCCGCGATCCCCTCCAGGCGGCCATGGCCCGCGATCGTTGCCCGCCGCCCGGCGCCTTCCGCTGCCAGCGCCACATCCACGCGGTCGGGCGGCAGGCGTGCGCCCAGCCGGTCCGGCCATTCGACCAGCACCAGCGCCTCCTCGAACGCCTCGTCGAGGCCCAGTTCGTTTAGCTCGCCGGGCTCCTCGATCCGGTAGAGGTCCACGTGCCAGATCTCGCGCGCAGGCGTCGTATAGGTCTGCACGATGGTGAAGGTCGGGCTCGGCACGTCCTCGTCCTGCGCCCCGTCGGCGGCAAGCACCGCGCGGATCAGCGCGCGCGCCATCGTCGTCTTGCCCATGCCCAGGTCGCCATGCAGAAGGACAGCGGCCCCCACCGGTCCTGCCCGCAGCAACGCTGCGGCCAGCCGCCGTCCGAGATCGGCGGTGGCGGCCTCGTCCGGCAAGGGCACGGTTCGGGCCATCCGGTCACACCTCCGCAGCCGCCGCCAGGGCAGGCAGGCGGCAGGTCACGACCGTTCCCTTTCCAGGTTCGGAGAGAAGATCGACCTGCCCGCCATGCAGTTCGACGATCCGCCGGACGACGGCAAGGCCGAGGCCCGCACCGTCGTCGCGGCCGCGCCGTCCGTCGCGGCCCCTGGTCGAGAAGTCCTCGAAAACGCGCGCCTGAAGCCCGGGATCCATGCCCACACCATCGTCGCCGACGGCGAGCAGGATCTGGCCGTTCTCCTGCCGCGCTTCGAGACGGACCGTCTGCCCCGGCTGCGAGTAGCGGATCGCATTCGACAGCATGTGCCGCAGCACGCGCACCAGCCGCTGACGGTCGCCGATGATGGGGGGCAGGTTCGGGCCGGCGGCGCGCGCGATGCGCACGCCCCGTGCTTCGGCGGCTGCTGCCATGCCGGCTTCCGCTTCCGCCAGCAGCGCGTCGGCGTCGGTGCTGTCGGCGTCGAGCACGACACTGCCCCCCTGGAGGTCCAGAAGCTCCAGGATGTTGTCGATCAGGCCGGAGAGCCGTCCGGAGGCGTCGATGATCGCGTCCAATTGCTCGGCCTGGCGTGCGTTCACCGGTCCGAACAGCTCGCGCCGCAGCACTTCCGCGAAGCCGAGAATCGCGTTGAGCGGCGTGCGCAGCTGATAGGTGACATGCGACATGAAGTCGACCTTCATGCGGTCTGCCGTCTCCAGCGCCTCCGCCCGCTCGCGCAGGGCGCGCTCCACCCGCACGGTGGCGCTGACGTCCGAGAAGGTCAGCAGCGTCGCACCGTCGGGGAGCGCCGCACCCGCGCAATCGAGAATGCGCCCGTCGGTGGTCTCGATCCGCGTCTCGAAGCGCGCCTGCGTGCCGCCGAGTGCCGTGATCCGGTCCTGCAGGGCAGGCCACAGGGTTGCGTCCTCGCTCCGGTCGCTGCACCAGTCCGCGACGTCGACGATATGCGGTTCGCCTTGCAGCCGGTCGGCGGGCAGACCCCAGACGCGCGCGAAGGCCGGATTGAACAGGCGGAGCCGCCCATCGGTGCCGAAGACGGCGACCGCCTCGCTCAGCGTCTCGATGGACGCGGAGTAGATGCCGGCGAGTGCGCGGTAGTTGCGTTCCAGCGTCAGCTGGTCGGTCACGTCCTCGTAGACGAACATCAGCCCGCCCAGGGGGTGCGGGCGCGCGGTGACACGCAGCATGCGTCCGTCCGGCAGGGACCACAGGTCTTCCTGCGGTTCGATGAGCGTCGTGTAGAGTTCCAGCCGCTGGGCCTTCCACGCGCGGAAATCGGCCTGCTCGGGAAGGCGGCGGCGTTCGCGCAGCGCCTCCATCACGTCGGCGTTGGTCGGATGCCCGGCCAGCCAGTCGGCATCCAGTTGCCACAGCTTGACAAACGCGGCGTTGAAGAAGCGCAGCCGCCTGTCCGGTCCGAACACGGCCACCGCCGTCCGCAGTCCGTCGAGCGTTTCGGCGTGCGCGCGCATGTGCCGCGCCAGCTCCTGCGTCGCCTCGTATTCGGCCGTCATGTCGCGGGCATGGCCGACCGTGCCGGAGGCATAGGGTGTCTCGACGAGTTCAAGAACGCGGCGCTCGCCGCCGATCACCACGAAGTGCTCCGCGCGCTGGGCCACGCCCGACTGCCGCGCCTTGCGCGCAAGGCGTCGCAGGGCGGAGCGGACAGCGGCCTGGCCGCCCTCGATGCCGGTGACGGAAAAGATCGCATCGTCGCGCACCACGGCGGATGCGTCCGTGCCCTCGACCGCGCGGACATAGGCCGTGTTCACGGCGCGCAGCGCCAGGTCGGGGCCGCGCTCCCACATCGGCAGCGGCACCGTGTCGAGCAGCGCACGCAGGCGCGAGGCGTCGGCGCGCGCCATCTCCCGCTCCGCCCGAAGCCGGGCGGCGACCCGTTCGGCGTCGGATGGGCGCATGAGACGCACGACCGCGAACGGGCCCGCCGTCTCTCCGGTGATCGCCACCTCCGCCTGCCCGTCCGATAGGCTCGCCCGGTCGGAAAAGGCGCGCCCCTCCCCGAGAAGGGCGTCGAGCTGCGCGCCGATCCGCGTGCGTGCGCGTGGATCGAGCGCGTCCAGCAGGCCTTCGCGCCCCGCCAGTTCCTCCGGCCCGGCCACGCCGAGCAGCGCGTGTGTGGGGCCGATCACCCGGTGCAGGCGGGTGCCGTCGAAAACGCAGAGCACGGCCGCGCCTGCGCCCAGAACGGTTTCCAGGTCGCCGAGGTTCGCGCGCAGGCGGTCCATCTCGGCCTGCGCTTCCTCCAGCGCGTTGCGCGTCCGCCGCCGCATGACCGCGGCCCAGCCGGCGAATATGAGGGCAAGCGAGACGGCGACGAGCGTTGCGGCATCGGCGCCGGCCACCGAGGCCGGAGCCGCATGGGCGGGCGAAGCCGCCGCGGCTCCCGCCGCCGCGGCGCTCGCGCACAGCGAACGGCGCGCGGCGCAAGCCACCGGGGCCGCCTGCCGCGCGCCGTCACGCCGATCCTCGCTGTCCGTCCCCCGCAGAATCATGACGCCACATACTACACGCGCGGCAGGGGAGGTTGCGACCTCAGTAGCGGTACTCGCCCGACTTGAACGGGCCTTGCACCGGCACGCCGATATAATCGGCCTGGGCCTTGGTCAGCTGGGTCAGCTTCGCGCCCAGCTTCTCCAGGTGCAGCGCCGCGACCTTCTCGTCGAGATGCTTCGGCAGGACATAGACCTTGTTCTCGTACTGGCCGCCCTTGGTCCACAGCTCGATCTGCGCCAGCGTCTGGTTGGAGAACGACGCCGACATCACGAAGCTCGGATGCCCGGTCGCGTTGCCGAGGTTCACGAGGCGGCCTTCCGACAGCAGGATCATGCGCTTGTTGTCCGGGAAAGTGATCAGGTCGACCTGCGGCTTCACGTTCTTCCACTGGAAGTTCTTCAGCGCCGAGACCTGGATCTCGTTGTCGAAGTGGCCGATGTTGCAGACGATCGCCATGTCCTTGAGCGCGCGCATGTGCTCGATCGTGACGATGTCCTTGTTGCCGGTCGCGGTCACCACGATGTCGGCGCGGGGGGCGGCATCTTCCAGCGTCACGACCTCGAAGCCGTCCATCGCGGCCTGCAGGGCGCAGATCGGGTCGATCTCGGTCACGAGCACGCGCGCGCCCGCCCCCGCGAGCGACTGGGCCGAGCCCTTGCCCACGTCGCCATAGCCGCACACCACCGCGACCTTGCCGGCCATCATCACGTCGGTGCCGCGGCGGATCGCGTCGACCAGCGACTCCCGGCAGCCGTACTTGTTGTCGAACTTCGACTTGGTCACGCTGTCGTTGACGTTGATCGCGGGGAAGGGCAGCTCCCCCTTCTTTTCCAGCTGGTAGAGACGCAGCACGCCGGTCGTCGTCTCCTCCGAGACGCCGCGGATCTGCGCCTTCACCTTCGAGTACCAGCCGGGGTTCTTCGCAAGCCGCGCGCGGATCGTGGCGAAGAGACACTCCTCCTCCTCGTTGGCGGGATTGTCGAGCACGGAGGGGTCGGTCTCGGCCCGCGCGCCGAGCAGCACCAGCATGGTCGCGTCGCCGCCGTCGTCGAGGATCATGTTGGCGGTCTCGCCATTGCCCCAGTCGAGGATG
>JAJLJT010000105.1:0-2604 GCA_033844555.1 Alphaproteobacteria bacterium
CAGGCAAGCCCCGACCGCCGCCGGGCGGGGCAGGGTCAGGGACGTGGACCGCCCTTCAGATAGGGGCTAGCGGGCCAGGGGCCGTCCCATGTCTCCCAGGCGAGCGTCTCGCGCGCCGCGTCGCAGTCGCGCGCGATCTGCGCCTTGAGCGCGTCGAGGCCGTCGAATTTCCGCTCCGCCCGCACGAAGTCCACCATGGCGACCCGCAGGTGGCGGCCATAGAGGTCGGGCGCGCGGTCGAAGATGTGCACCTCCAGCAGGGGTTCGGCGTCCGCCCCCTCGACCGTCGGGCGCACGCCAAGGTTGGCGACGCCCGGGTGCCAGACGCCGTCCTCGCCCTCGATCTCGACCCGCACGGCGTAGACGCCATAGGCCGGGCGCAGCATGTCGCGCAGCTTCAGGTTCGCGGTGGGGAACCCGATGGTGCGGCCGAGCCTGCGCCCGCCCAGCACCTTGCCGCCGATCTCCCAGTAGCGGCCGAGCAGAAGCGCCGCCCGCGTCACCTTGCCCTCGCTGAGGTACTGCCGGACGAGTGTGGAGGAGAACGGCTCGCCCAGGTCGCTCGTCACCGGGTCCAGGACCTCGACCGCGAAGCCCAGACGCTCAGCCGCTGCCTCCAGGTGCGCCGGGTTGCCGCCGCGGCCCTTGCCGTAATGGAAGTCCGGGCCGACCACGACGCCCTTCACGCCCATGTGGCGGGCGAGCACGGTCTCGACGAACGCGTCTGCCGACAGGCTGGCGAAGGTGCGGTTGAACGCCTGCGCATAAAGCACGTCGGCGCCCATCGCCGCCAGCAGTCGCGCCTTGGTCCTGAGCGACGTCAGGCGAAAGGGCGGCAGGTCGGGCTTGAAGACGCGGCGCGGGTGCGGCTCGAACGTCAGCAGGCCGAAGGGTGCGCCGCGCCGCTCCGCCATCTCGCGCGCCCGCGCCAGCACCGCCTGGTGGCCGCGGTGGATGCCGTCGAAATTGCCGATGGCGACGACCGCGCCGCGGGCGTCCTCGCGCAGGCTCTGGTGGTGGCGTTGGATCAGCATGGCATCCGCCTATATCCCGCCTTGGCCGCCGGATCGAGAGGCAGGGAGACAAAGCATGGCAGACAAGCGGCGAAATCTTGCATTTCCATCCCGCAGGCAGGTGCTTGCGGGCTTCGGCGCGGTGACGTTGGCGGGACTGGCCGGCCCTGCGCGCGCCGATGCGCTCGCCGCCGCGAAGGCGGGCGGGCACGTCATCCTGATGCGCCACGCGATCGCGCCCGGCACGGGCGATCCCGAGACCTTCGACGTGAACGACCGCACGACCCAGCGCATCCTGTCGGAGGAGGGGCGCGCCCAGGCCCGGCGCACGGGAGATGCCTTGCGCGCGGCGGGCGTGCCCGTCGACCGCGTGCTGACGAGCCAATGGTGGCGGTGCGAGGAGACCGCGCTGCTGCTCGACATGGGGCCGGTGGAGCCGTTTCCCGAGGCGCTCAATTCCTTCTTCCGCCGTCCGGGGGAGCGGGACGGGCGCGTCGCCGCGCTGACCGGCTTCATCCGCGGCTGGCGGGGGGCTGGCAATGCGCTCTGCGTCACGCACCAGGTCAACATCACCGGCACGACAGGCGTTTTCCCCGCGTCGGGCGAGCTTGTCGTGGTTGCGCCGCAAGGGGTGGCCGTGGCGGGGCGGCTCGGCCCATACTGACCTTCGAGACACGCGCGAGAGGGAGACACGCATGACGGTGCGCCGGGGCTTCTATCCGGAGATTTCGCCCAACCGGTCGGGAATGCTGAAGGTTTCCGACCTGCACACGATCTATTGGGAGGAATCGGGCAATCCCGACGGCAAGCCCGTGGTCTTCGTCCATGGCGGGCCGGGCGGAGGGACGAGCCCCGTCAACCGCCGCCTGTTCGACCCGGCAGCCTACCGCATCGTGCTGTTCGACCAGCGCGGCTGCGGCCGCTCCACCCCGCACGCGGAACTGCGCGAGAACACGACCTGGGACCTCGTCGCCGACATGGAGCGGCTGCGCGAGATGCTGGGGATCGAGCGCTGGCAGGTGTTCGGCGGCTCCTGGGGCTCCACGCTGGCGCTTGCCTATGCCGAAACCCATCCCGAGCGGGTGAGCGAGCTTGTGCTGCGCGGCATCTTCCTGCTCCGCCGCGCCGAGATCCAGTGGTTCTATCAGGACGGCACGCGCTGGCTTTATCCCGATCTCTTCGAAGATTACGTGAAGCCCATTCCGGAGGTGGAGCGGGGCGATCTCGTCGCCGCCTTCTACCGCCGCCTGACCGATCCGGACCCGGCGGTGCAGCTGGATGCGGCGCGCGCCTGGAGCATGTGGGAGGGCGCGACCCTCTCGCTCCTGCCGGACGAGGGGCGCATGGCCCGTTTCGGCGCGGACCGCTACGCCATCGCCTTCGCCCGCATCGAGTGCCATTATTTCGTCCATGGCGGGTGGTTCCGGACCGAGACGCAATTGCTCGACGACGCCTATCGCCTCAAGGACATTCCCGGCGTGATCGTGCACGGCCGCTACGACGTGGTGACGCCTGCGCGCAATGCGTGGGACCTGCACCGCGCCTGGCCGGAGGCCGATCTGCGCATCGTCCCGGACGCGGGCCACGCCTT
>JAJLJT010000106.1:0-2274 GCA_033844555.1 Alphaproteobacteria bacterium
GGAGGCGCTCGACCGCCTGCTGGCCGAGGTGCAGGTGGAGGACATGGAGGCCGCGCGCACCGACACGCCCATCGCGGGCAAGACGGTCGTGTTCACCGGCACGTTGGAGCGGATGACGCGGGAGGAGGCCAAGGCGCGGGCCGAGGCGCTGGGCGCGAAGGTTTCAGGCTCGGTCTCCGCCCGCACCGATTACGTGGTTGCCGGGCCCGGTGCGGGCTCCAAGCTGAAGAAGGCGAACGAGCTGGGCGTGAAGGTGCTGACCGAGGACGAGTGGCTGGACCTCATTCCGCCGCTCTGAGCGGCAGCGCCCGGCGCGCCGGGCGGATCAGGAAAAGCCAGCACGACAGCAGTAGCAGTGCGAAGGCGAAAACCGTCAGCGTGGTCGGCAGGGCGCTCGACGACATGGCGGAGCCGACCACCTGCGTGGCGGCTGCGCCGACCAGCATCTGCGCTGCGCCCGCAATGCCGGAGGCGGAGCCTGCGAGCCGTGGATTGACGCTGACCGCCCCCGCGATCCCGTTCGCGGTCGTGAATCCGTTGGCAATGGACAAGAGGATCATCGGGATGAAGAGCGTTGGCGGCGTGAGCGGCAGCAGGCTGCTCGACAGGACCAGTACCGCCCCTCCGAAGGCCGCCAGGATAGCGCCGGTCGCCAACAGCTTGTCGAGCCCGACCCGGCGTGCGGTGCGGCCCGAGATGTAGTTTCCCGTCATGTAGCCGCCCGCCACCAGGATGAACCACAGGCCGTACTCGTAAGGCTCCCGGCCCATCGCATCGACCACGAGAAAGGGCGCGCCCGCAATGAACGCGAAATACATGCCCGCGCCGAAACTGGTCGCGCCGGCATAGCCCAGGAACGCGCGGCTGCGCAGAAGCTGCAGGCTTTCTCCGCGGATCGGGGCGGACGTCTGGCTACCCTTCGCGGGCGGATGGGTCTCCGGGAGGGACGTCAGGATCAGGCCGAGCATGACCGCCCCCAGCGCCGCGACAAGCACGAAGCTCGAGCGCCAGCCGAACGCGACGTCCAGCAGGCCGCCCACCGTCGGCGCGGCCATCGGCACGATCACCATGACGGTCGTCACGTAACCGAGCATGCTCGCGGAGGTGTCCCGGTCGTAGATGTCGCGCACGATGGCACGCCCCAGGACCAGTCCCGCGCATCCGCCGATCGCCTGAAAGACGCGTGCTACGATCAGCCACCAGACATCCGGCGCGGCGGCGGCGGCAAGACTGGCGATCACATAGACGATCATGCCGGTGATCAGGACCGGCCGGCGGCCCAGCCGGTCGGACAGCGGCCCCAGGGTGACCTGTCCCGCGGCCACGGCGATAAGATAGAGCGTCACCGTCAGCTGCACCGTGCCCGCGTCCGTGCCAAGAGCTGCCGCGATGTTCGGCAGGCTCGGGACGTAGATGTTGATCGCCAGCGGGGCGACGGCCGCTATTCCGGCCAGCAGCGGCACCATGCGGCGCGGCGGCATCTGGCGCGGTTCGGGATCGCCGGCGATGGCGGGCGTCGCCGGATCTGTGGCGTAGCTGGGCACGAAATTCAACCTGGAGGCGAAACAAGGGCTTTTCGAGCATGCGCCCTTGCCGGAAAACCGGCAAGAGGAGGTGCGTGCATGGGACGTCTGCGCCGCCGCCTCAGACTGGCTCGGTCGCCTGTGCGAGCCAGGCGGCCGCGTCCGCGTCGAGATGCGGGGTGAGCGTGTCGCGCACGCGCGCATGATAGGCGTTGAGCCAGTCGCGCTCGTGCCCCAGCAGCAGGCCGGGCGCGATGCAGGCCCGGTCGATGGGCGCGAGGGTCAACGTCTCGAACCCCATCATCTCGCGCTCCCCGCCCTCGACGGCAGAGGGCGGTGTGACGACCACCAGGTTCTCGATGCGGATGCCGTAGGCGCCCTCGCGGTAGTAGCCGGGCTCGTTGGAGACGATCATGCCGGGCTCCAGCGCCACGTCGACCGCGCGCTTGTGGATGCCCTGCGGTCCCTCGTGCACCGAGAGATAGCTGCCAACCCCGTGTCCCGTGCCATGGTCGAAGTCGAGCCCGGCCTGCCACAGCCAGTAGCGCGCGAGCCCGTCGAGCACCGCGCCCGTGGTGCCCTTGGGAAAGCGGGCCCCGGCGATCCCGATATGTCCCTTGAGCACGCGGGTGAAGCGGTCGCGCATCTCCTCGGTCGGCATGCCGATGGCGACCGTGCGGGTCACGTCGGTCGTGCCGTCCACGTACTGCCCGCCGGAATCGACGAGGAACAGGCTGCCCGGCTCCAGCAC
>JAJLJT010000107.1:0-2966 GCA_033844555.1 Alphaproteobacteria bacterium
CCAGGCGGAACTCGCCCGCGGCCGGGTCTGGCACGAGATGGCGCGGTTCTTCGAGACCTATGACGTCTTGCTCGCGCCCGCCGCCATCGTCCCGCCCTTCGCGGTCGAGACGCGCTACGTGGAGGAGGTCGAGGGGCACCGCTTCGACAATTACGTTGACTGGCTGGCGATCACCTTCGCGATCTCGGTCACGAGTTGCCCGGCCGCCTCGGTGCCCGCGGGCCTGACGAAGGACGGCCTGCCCGTGGGCCTGCAGATCGTCGGTCCGCGCATGGGCGAGGCGGGGATCCTGACGGCGGCCCGGCACTACGAGGCCGCGATGGGCCTGCACCGCATGTTGCCCCGCGATCCCGCCGCCTGACGCTGGATGAAAAGCCCGTTTCAGGCTATCCAGAGGGTTGAGCGAAGCGAGGGAACGGGGCGCATGGGCGACGGCACGATCTATCTGGGGCGCGGCGAGAAGGTTCAGACGCTGGCGCTGAAGTACGCCAACCGGCATGGGCTGATCGCAGGCGCCACGGGCACCGGCAAGACCGTCAGCCTGCAGATCATGGCCGAAGGGTTCTCGGCGGCGGGCGTGCCGGTCTTCATGGCGGACGTGAAGGGCGACCTCGCGGGCCTGTCGCGTGCCGGAAAGCCCGAGGACAAGGTGGCGCCCAAGCTCGTCGAGCGGGCGAAGACGATCGGCCTCGACGATTATGGCTTCGACGCCTTCCCGGTGATCTTCTGGGACCTGTTCGGGGAGCAGGGGCACCCGGTCCGCACGACGATCAGCGAGATGGGCCCGCTGCTGCTGTCGCGCCTGCTCGACCTCAACGACACGCAGGAAGGCGTGCTGAACATCGCCTTCCGGGTGGCGGACGAGCAGGGTCTGCTGCTGCTCGACCTGAAGGATCTGCGCGCGCTCCTGCAGCATGTGGCGGAGAACGCGGCCAGCCTGACCACCACCTATGGCAATGTCTCGGCGGCGAGCGTGGGGGCGATCCAGCGCCGCCTGCTGGTGCTCGAGAACCAGGGTGCGGCGCACTTCTTCGGGGAGCCGGCGCTCGAACTTACCGACCTGATGCGCACGACGCAGGACGGGCGCGGCGTCGTCTCGATCCTCGCCGCCGACCGGCTGATGCAGAGCCCGCGTCTCTATGCGACCTTCCTGCTATGGCTCCTGTCGGAACTGTTCGAGGACCTGCCGGAGGTGGGCGACCCGGACAAGCCGAAGCTCGTCTTCTTCTTCGACGAGGCGCACCTGCTGTTCGACGATGCGCCCGCGGCACTCGTCGACAAGGTGGAGCAGGTCGTGCGCCTGATCCGCTCGAAGGGCGTGGGCGTCTATTTCGTGACGCAGAACCCCATCGACGTGCCGGACACGGTGCTGGGCCAGCTTGGCAACCGGGTGCAGCACGCGCTGCGCGCCTTCACCCCGCGCGACCAGAAGGCGGTGCGTGCCGCCGCCGAGACGTTCCGCCCGAACCCGGCCTTCAGGGTCGCGGACGTCATCACCGAACTGGGGGTGGGCGAGGCGCTGATCTCCACGCTGGAGGCCAAGGGCATCCCCGGCATCGTCGACCGCACGCTGATCCGGCCGCCGTCGTCGCGCCTCGGCCCCGTCAGCGCGGTGGAGCGGACGGAAACGCTCGGCCGCTCCCCCGTGGCCGGGCGCTATGACACCGCGATCGACCGCGTGTCCGCGTCCGAGATGCTGGAAGCCCGCGCCAAGCAGGTGGCGGAGACGGAAGCCCGGGCGCAGGAAGTGGAGCGCGCCACCGCCGAACGCCGCCGCTACGACGTCGACCTGCCGCCGAAACGCACGACGGCGCGATCTTCTTCCTCCCGCCGCCAGAGCACCGGCGAGGCCATGATGAAATCCGTCGCCCGCAGCATCGGCACCCAGCTTGGCCGGCAGATCGTGCGCGGCATCCTGGGCGGCCTGTTCCGCGGGCGCTAGGCGGTCACGGCATCTTCGGCCCCAGATAGGGCGCGACCGCCTTGCCCTCGGGCCCGACCGGCGCGGGCACCTGGTTGCTGACCGGCGCCAGCGACCTGAGATAGGCGACGAGAGCCGCAGCATCGTCCGGCGTCAGCGCAGAATAGGCATGATAGGGCATGATCGGGGCGAGGATGCGCCCGTCGGGCCGCACGCCCGTCGTGATCGCCGTCACCATCTGCTCCGCCGTCCAGGACCCGAGGCCGGTCGCCATGTCCGGCGTGAGGTTCGGCGGGTAGAAGATGCCGAGGCCCGGGATCTCGAAGCCGATTTCCGATCCGGCGAGCGCGCGCGTCATGTCCGGCTTGCCCGCCAGCACGCCCGGCGTGTGGCAGCCGCCGCAATCCATGATCTGCGCCAGATAGGCGCCGCGGTCGAGGTCCGCCGCCGACGCGCCCGTGCTTGCGCCCACCGTCCCGCCAAGGACCGCGAGCGCCATGACCGCGCCTGCGGCCATGCGTCCTGCTGTCATGAGTCCGCCCCTCCCCGAGCAGAAAAGGCCGCCCCCTTCCGGGGCGGCCTTTTCACATTATGACGGGGGCGTCACGGACGCCAGCGGCCCGCTCAGTAGGTCATGGTCGGCGGCAGTTCCTTCGCCTGGGCGACCCAGGATTCGACCTGCTTCAGGGAGGGAAGCTGGCGCACGAGCTTCTTGGCCGCGTTCACCTCCGCCATCTTGGCGTGCAGGTTGTCGGCCTTGCGGTTGCGCAGTTCCTTCACCGTGTCGACGCCGGCCGCTTCCAGCAGTTCCGAATACTCCTCGCCGACGCCCTTGATGCGCATGAGGTCGGCCATGTTGCACCAGTCGCGGATCTTCGCCTCGTCGATCCCGGTCTTCTCCGCGAGTGCCTTGCGGCCCTTCGGGTCCGCACCCGCCTTGAGCAACGCTCCGGTCGTTGTGATGCCCGCGGTCTTCAGCTTGGCTCCGAAGGCCGGGCCGATGCCCTCGATCGTCTCGATGCTGTAGCTGCTCATGAGGTGCGTT
>JAJLJT010000108.1:0-7171 GCA_033844555.1 Alphaproteobacteria bacterium
GTCAGGATCTCGGCGAGAAAGAGCCACGATCCGTGCGCGCGGCTGACGAGGTTCGTGTGCTTGCCCTGCCAGCCGAGGCCCGCCGCCTCCGCCAGCGGCTTCTCCATGATGCCGGCGGTGTCGACCAGCACCTTGACGTCCGCGCCATGGGTTTCGGCCAGCCAGCGCGCAACCCGCTTCAGCCGCGCCTTCAGGACGTCGTGGTAGTCGGCCCCGCGTGCATAGACCGAGATCGCGGCCCGGTCACGCATCTCCAGCAGGTCCAGCGGGTCGTCGGCGGGACCGTAGTTCGCCGCCGCCACGATGACGCTGCGCGCCGCGGGCCAGAGCGCGTTGGGGTGCCGCCGCTCCGGCCGGTCCATCCAGCCCATGTCGCCGTGGAACCCCTCGCCGAGCCACGCCTCCAGCCGCGCGCCCGCCTGCGGGGCGGCATCGGCGCGCGCGATGGCGACCGCCTCGAACCCCTCGGCGCGCAAGCGGTCCTCGATCTCGCGGCGGATGTCGGCAGCGTCGGTCATGGCCCTGAGTGTGCGCGGTGCGGCCCCTCAGAAGTCAAGGTCGGCGTAGTGCGCGGGCGGCGGAATGCCGGGGATCGCGTCGGCCAGCAGCGGGCGGAAGCTCTTGCGCGACTTCAGCCGCTGGTACCAGTCGCGCGCGGGCGGGAAACGGTCCCACGGCACATTGCCGATGTAGTCGAGGCACGACAGGTGCGCGGCCGCCGAAAGGTCCGCCATGGTCATGGTGTCGCCTGCGAGCCAGTTCCGCCGGTCGACCAGCCAGCCGATATATTCCAGGTGGTACTTGATGTTGTCGAGGCCCGCGCGGATCGCCTGGCTGTCGGGCGTGCCCGTGCCCATCAGGCGCTTGTTGACCTTCTCGTAGAGCAGGTTCGCCGTCACCTCCTGGTGGAACTTCAGGTCGAACCAGTAGACGAGGCGGCGCACCTCCGCCTTGTCGGCCGCCGTGACGGGCATCAGCGGCGGATCGGCGTAGCGTTCCTCCAGGTACTCCCCGATGGCGAGGCTGTCGCACACCCGCGTTCCGTCGTCGTCGATGAAGACGGGGACGGTGCCCGCGGGATTGACCGCGAGGAATTGCGGCCGCCTGAGCCACACCTTTTCGGTTACCAGGCGGTAGTCGAGGCCCTTCTCCTCAAGGACGAGACGGATCTTGCGGCAGAAGGGCGACAGCGGAAGATGAATCAGCCGGCGCATGGCGTCACCATAGACCGGCGCGGGGGCGCCTCGCCAGTGCGCGCGCACGGAATATTTTGCGCTAGAGTGTGGGAATAAAGGACACGAGGAACCGGGATGGCACACAAGGCAGGGATGTCCCCGACGCGGCGGCAGGTTCTGGCGGGCGGGCTCGCGCTCGGCGGCGCGGCGGCCCTCGGCGGCGTGCCGGCGCAGGCGCTGGGCGCGGCCCCCGGCAGCAGGCTGGAGGCGGCGCTCGCGCGGGTCGCGATCCTCGGCCTCGACTGGCCGGAGACGGACGCCTGGGCCTTCGGCGGGCGCGTGCCGGGCCAGACCTTGCGCGTCCGGCGCGGCGAGGAGGTGGACGTGATCCTCTCCAACGCGCTGGCCGAGGACACGACCATCCACTGGCACGGGCTGCGCCTGCCGAACGCCATGGACGGGGTGCCGCACGTGACGCAAGCCCCGGTCGCGCCCGGTGAGACCTTCCGCTACCGCTTCACGGCGCCGGACGCCGGCACGTTCTGGTACCACCCGCACTCGCGGTCCTACGAGCAGGTGGCGCGCGGTCTCTTCGGCGCGCTGGTGGTGGAGGAGGAGACGCCGCCCGCCGTCGACCGCGACCTGCTCTGGGTGCTCGCCGACTTCCGTATGACCCGCGACGGCGCGATCGCGGAGGATTTCGACAACCGGCACGACCTGACGCATGCGGGGCGGCTCGGCAACACGGTCACGATCAACGGCATGGTGCCTCACGAAGAGGGCGTGCGGGCGGGCGAGAGGGTGCGCCTGCGGCTCGTCAATGCGGCGGTGGCGCGCGGCTTCACGCTCCGCTTCGGGGACATGAGGCCCGCGGTGATCGCGCTCGACGGCCAGCCCGTGCCGGTGCACGCCGCGCCGGGCGGGCGCATCGTGCTGACGCCCGGCCAGCGGGCGGACCTGATCCTCGACTTTCGCGGCGATCCGGAGGACGTTGTCGAGGTCGTGGACGAGCACTATCGCGGGCAGGCCTATCGCCTCGTCACCCTGCGCTACCGGCAGGAATGGCCGCTGCGGACGCAGTTCGCGGAGACACCCTCGCTCACGCTGAACCCCCTGCTCGCCGAGCCAGATTTCGACCGTGCCGAAACCTATGTGGTCGAGATGGGCGGCGGCATGATGAGCGGCATGTCGAGCGCCATCGTCGACGGGCAGGACACCGGCCTGCGCGAGATGGTGATGCGCCACGGTCTCGCATGGGCGATCAACGGCATCGCCATGACGCACGACCATCTGGCGCAGCCGCTGATGACCCTGGGGCTGGGGCGGTCCTATGTGCTCGACTTCCGCAACGACACGGCGTTCGAGCATCCGATGCACCTGCACGGCCATCACTTCCGGGTGCTGCGCGTGAACGGCGAGAAGGTGCCCCACGCTCCCTGGCGCGACACCGTGAACGTCCCGCCGCGCGGACGCGCCGAGGTTGCTTTCGTCGCCGACAATCCGGGCGACTGGATGCTGCACTGCCATGTGCTAGCGCACCAGCACGGCGGGATGATGGGCCTCGTGCGCGTGGACTAGGGGCGCGGCGTTCCAGAACCCTACCGTCGTCCCCGGCCACCGTGCCGGGGACCCATGCGCGGGGCGATCGTGATGCAGGCCAGGCCGGCGCCGCCGCTTCCCTTATCCTCGCATGCGTCCTTGTTCATGGATCCCCGGGACAAGCCCGGGGATGAGGGAAGGGAGAGGGGGCGCACACGCCCGTGGGATAATGGCTTTTGCAGGCGCGCCTCACTCCCGCGCGAACGGCAGGCAGTCGCCGAGGACCAGGCGCACATCGCCCATGCCGCGCGCGATGGTGCGCCGCCGGTCGGCAAGGGACGGGCTGTCGACGCGCCATGCCTTCGGGTTCGGCAGGATGGAGGCGAGCGCTGCGGCCTGGCCCACGCCGAGGTTGCGCGCGGAAACGCCGAAGTGATGCCGTGCGGCGGCTTCCGCGCCATAGACCCCGGGACCCCATTCGGCAATGTTCAGATAGACCTCGAGGATGCGTTCCTTCGGCCACAGCGCCTCGATCAGGACCGTGAACCAGACCTCCAGCCCCTTGCGCACCCACGACCGCCCGTTCCACAGGAAGGCGTTCTTCGCCGTTTGCTGGCTGATCGTGCTGGCCCCGCGCAGGGGGGCACCGTTCCGCCACGCCTGGATGGCGCGGCCGATCTCCTCCAGGTCGAAGCCCGGGTGCAGGCAGAAGCGCGCGTCCTCCGCCGCGATGGCTGCCCACGCGATCCTTGGGCCGAGATCCTCAAGCGCCATGCGCTGGCGGATCGCGCCGTCCCCCGCGAGATGGCTGGCGATCATCGGGCTCGTCACCGGCGGATCGACGATGCGGTAGAGCGCGACCCACGCGATGCTGAGTCCGGCGGCGATCAGGAACGCGGCGAGGATGCGGCGCCCCCACCTGCGCAGGCGGTCGCGAAGGGGGCGGCGGCCGGTCTGACCGCCGCCCTTCGCCGGGGTCTTTGGCTTACTCCGCGGCACCAGCCGCCGCGGTATCCGAAAGCGGGTGGCTCAGCCGGTTCACCATCTCCTTCGGGCAGACCTGCACGAAGCGCGGCAGTTCCAGTTCCCAATGGGTCAGGATCTCGCGGGCGAGCTGGGAGTCGGTTTCGCGCACATGGGTCTCGATCAGGCCGCGCAGCACGCCTTCCCAATGGCGCGACTGCACCGGCTGCCAGATGACCGAGTCGGGGTTGATCCGCTCGTCGAACCCATCGTCGGTGGCGTAGACGAAGGCCATGCCGCCCGTCATGCCGGCAGCGAAATTGTCGCCGACGGAGCCGAGGATGACCGCGGTGCCGCCTGTCATGTATTCGCAGCCGTTGGCGCCGCAGCCCTCGATCACCACGTCAGCGCCGGAGTTGCGGACCGCGAACCGCTCCCCCGCCTGGCCCGCGGCGAACAGCTGTCCCGCCGTCGCGCCATAGAGCACGGTGTTGCCGATGATCGTGTTGTCCTTGGCCACGAGCGGGCTTTCGGTGACCGGGCGCACGACGATCATGCCGCCCGACAGGCCCTTGCCGACATAGTCGTTGGCGTCGCCCTTGACCTCGATCTTCACGCCCTGCACCGCGAAGGCGCCGAGCGACTGGCCGGCCGACCCGCGCAGCCGGATCGTCAGATGGCCCGGATTGAGCCCGCGCATCCCGAACTTCCGGGTGATGTGGGAGGAGGTGCGCGCGCCCACCGCGCGGTGCGTGTTCCGCACCGTGTAGGCAAGCTCCATCTTCTCCCCATGCTCGAACAGCGGGGCGGCGTCGCGGACGATCTGCGCGTCGAGCGTGTCGACCACCTCGTTGCGCTCGCCGGGCTTCAGCGTGCAATAGCGCGCGTGCCCGCCGGGGTCCGCCTGCACCAGCAGGGGGTTGAGGTCGAGGTCGTCGAGGTGCGCCGCGCCCCGGCTCACCTGCGCCAGCAGGTCGGTGCGCCCGATCGCCTCGTTGAGCGAACGCAGGCCGAGGCTCGCCAGGATCTCGCGCACCTCCTCGGCGATGAAGGTGAAGAGGTTGACGACCTTTTCCGGCGTGCCGACGAACTTCTTGCGCAGCGCGTCGTCCTGCGTGCAGACGCCGACGGGGCAGGTGTTCGAATGGCACTGCCGCACCATGATGCAGCCCATGGCGACCAGCGAGGCGGTGCCCACGCCATATTCTTCCGCGCCCATCATCGCCGCGATGACGATGTCGCGGCCGGTCTTCAGGCCGCCGTCGGTGCGCAGGACGACCCGGTGACGCAGGTTGTTGAGCGTCAGCACCTGGTTCGCCTCGGTCAGCCCCAGCTCCCACGGGATGCCGGCGAACTTGATCGAGGTCTGCGGCGACGCGCCCGTTCCCCCGGAATGGCCGGAGATCAGGATCACGTCCGCCTTCGCCTTGGCGACGCCCGCCGCGACCGTGCCGACGCCCGACTGTGCGACCAGCTTCACGGTCACGCGGGCCTTCGGGTTGATCTGCTTCAGGTCGTAGATGAGCTGCGCCAGGTCCTCGATCGAGTAGATGTCGTGGTGCGGCGGCGGCGAGATCAGCATCACGCCCGGCGTGGAATGCCGCAGGCGTGCGATCATCTCGGTCACCTTGAAGCCCGGAAGCTGGCCGCCCTCGCCGGGCTTGGCGCCCTGCGCGATCTTGATTTCCAGCTCGCGGCAATTGTTCAGGTACTCCGCCGTTACGCCGAAGCGGCCCGACGCCACCTGCTTGATCGCCGAGGAGGCGTTGTCGCCGTTGGGCTTCGGCTTGAAATGCGCCGGATCCTCGCCGCCCTCGCCCGAATCGGACTTCGCGCCGATGCGGTTCATGGCGATGGTCAGCGTCTCGTGCGCCTCCGGCGACAGCGCACCCAGCGACATGCCCGGCGTCACGAACCGCTTGCGGATCTCGGTGATCGACTCGACCTCGTCGATCGGCACCGACTTGCCCGCCGGCTTGAAGTCGAGCAGGTCGCGCAGCGCCACCGGCGGCTGCTTCTGCACCGCCTGGGCGTACTTCTTGTAGGCGGAGTAGGATTCGTCCGTCACCGCCTGCTGCAACAGGTGGATGAGGTTGGCTTCCAGCGCGTGGCTCTCGCCGCCGCGGCGGTAGCGGTAGAAGCCCCCGATCGGCAGCGGCACAGCATCGGTGCCGTACGCCTTCTCGTGGATTTCCATGACCTTGTGCTGGATGCCCGACAGGCCGATGCCGGAGATGCGCGACGGCATGCCGGGGAAGAATTCCGCCACCAGCGCGCGCGACAGGCCCACCGCCTCGAAATTGTAGCCGCCGCGATAGGACGAGATGACCGAGATGCCCATCTTGGACATGATCTTGAGCAGGCCCTGGTTGACCGCCTCGGTGAAGCGGGAGACGCACTCCTCCAGCGGCATGTCGCCGAAGAGGCCGCGCGCATGGCGGTCGGCGATGCACTCCTGCGCCAGATAGGCGTTCACCGTGGTCGCGCCGCAGCCGATCAGCACAGCGAAATAGTGCGGGTCGAGGCACTCGCCCGAGCGCACGTTGAGCGAGCAGAAGGTGCGTAGTCCCTGCGCCACCAGGTGGCTGTGCACGCCGCCGGTGGCCAGGATCATCGGCACCGGCGCGCGGTCGGCGCCGATCTTCTCGTCGGTCAGCACGATGTGCTGGAAGCCGCGGCGCACCGCGTCCTCGGCATCGGCGCGAATCTGGTCCAGCGCGTCCTTCAGCGCGTCGTCGCCGTCGGCCGGATCGAAGGTGCAGTCGATCTCGTAGACGTGCTCGCCCATGATGTTGCGCATCTTGGCGAACATGGCGTTCGAGACGACCGGGCTTTCCAGCGTGAAGATCTCGACCTGCGCGGAGCTTTCGTCGAGCACGTTCTGCAGATTGCCGAACCGGGTCTTGAGGCTCATCACCCGGTGCTCGCGCAGGGGGTCGATGGCCGGGTTGGTGACCTGGCTGAAGTTCTGCCGGAAGAAGTGCGCCAGCGGGCGATAGGTCTTCGACAGCACCGCCGACGGCGTGTCGTCGCCCATGGAGCCGACCGCTTCCTTCGCGTCTTCCACCATCGGGTGCAGGATCAGTTCCATGTCCTCGAGCGTCAGGCCCGCGGCGACCTGCCGGCGGCGCAGATCCTCCTTCTCGAACAGGCGCGGCTCGCGCACCGCCTCGATGTCGGAATCGAGTTCGCGGACGTTCTGGATCCACTCCTCGTAGGGCTGCTCCGCGGCGAGCTTGTCCTTGATCGCCCGGTCCCGGTAGAGCTTCTTCTCGACGAGATCGACGGCGATCATCCGGCCCGGTCCGAGGCGTCCCTTCTCGATGATGCGGTTTTCCTCCAGCACCACCATGCCGGCCTCGGAGCCCGCGACGATCAGCCCGTCATTGGTCACGGCATAGCGCATCGGCCGCAGACCGTTGCGGTCCATGCCGCCGATCACCCAGCGCCCGTCCGTCGCGGCGAGCGCGGCGGGGCCGTCCCACGGCTCCATG
>JAJLJT010000109.1:0-2595 GCA_033844555.1 Alphaproteobacteria bacterium
GGACGCGACGCCGATGTCGTCCTGATGCGGCAGGATCCGCCCTTCGACATGGCCTATATCACGGCGACGCACCTGCTGGAGCAGGTCCATGGCGAAACGCTGGTGGTCAACGACCCGGCGGAAGTGCGCAACGCGCCGGAAAAGCTGTTCGTTACGCGCTTTCCGGACCTGATGCCGCCGACGCTGATCTCCCGCGATCCGATGACCATCCGGTCGTTCCGGGAGGAGCAGGGCGACATCATCGTCAAGCCGCTTTACGGCAATGGCGGCGCGGGCGTCTTCCACCTGCCGGAATCGGACGCGAACCTCAATGCGCTGCTGGAGCTTTTCATGGGCATGAGCCGGGAGCCGGTGATGGTCCAGCGCTTCCTGCCGGAGGTGCGCAAGGGCGACAAGCGCATCGTGCTGGTCGACGGCGTGGCTGCGGGCGCGATCAACCGCGTGCCCGCGGCGGGCGATGCGCGCTCCAACATGCATGTCGGGGGGCGCGCCGAGCCTGTGGAGATGACAGCCCGCGACCGGGAGATCTGCGCCCGCATCGGGCCGGAACTGAAGGCGCGCGGCCTCGTGTTCGTCGGCATCGACGTGATCGGCGACTGGCTGACCGAGATCAACGTGACCTCGCCCACCGGCATCCAGGAGATCGAGCGGTTCGACGGCACCAATGTCGCGGCCCTGATCTGGAACGCGATCGAAGGGCGGGTGGCGACGAAGTCAGCGGCGTGAGCTGGCAGGCCCCCCTTCTGCGCGCCTACCTGCGCTGGACCATCAAGCGCGGACTGCGGACAGACCGCGGCGTCGGCTGGGTCCGCGCCAAGATGGACCGCGACATCCGGATCATTCCCCCACCTCCGCCGGAGGTGCGCATCCTGCCCACCCGGATCGGCGGCGTGCCCGGCGAATGGGTGGAGACGGGACCGGCACGGGAAATGCCGGCGATCCTCTATCTCCATGGCGGCGGTTATGTCTGTGGCTCGCCCCGCACGCACCGGCCGATCACGTGGCGCCTGGCGCAGGCGGCGGGCGCGCGCCTCGTGGTGCCGGACTACCGGCTTGCGCCGGAGCATCCCTGCCCCGCCGCGGTCGACGACGCGGTGGCGGCGTGGTCCGGCCTGCTGGACGCAGGCCTGCCGCCGGAGGGCCTGGCTATCGCCGGCGATAGCGGGGGCGGCGGACTTGCCCTTGCGGCGCTGCAGGCCATCCGGGACGCAGGGCTCCCCGGCCCTGCCTGCGCCGTTCTTTTCTCGCCATGGACCGATCTCACCGGGAGCAGCGAGAGCATGCGGAAGAATGCCGCCGCCGACCCGATGCTGAGCCCGCATTTCGCGGCCGAAGCGGCCCGGCTCTACGCACCCCGGGGCCGCCTCGACGCCGCGCCCTGCTCGCCGCTGTTCGGCGCGATGGAGGACCTGCCGCCCACACTTGTCCTGGCGGGAACGACAGAGATCCTGCTCGACGATTCCCGCAGGCTGGCGAACCGCCTGCGCGAGGCGGGCGTCGACGTCACCCTCGATCTCTGGCCCAACATGCCGCACGTCTGGCCCTACTTCGGGGCCTTCCTGCCAGAGGCACGCGCGGCGCTGGCTGAGGCAGGCCGCTTCATCCGCCGCCATACCGGGCGGTAGGGCTTTTCCGCCTGCCTTTTCGCTGGCTCAGGTCGCGTGCATGGTTAAACTTGCACTCGCGTATCGCGCGAGTTGCGAGGTGACAGCGGGACATCATGACGGCGCACGTCCACACGGTTGCGTTCCAGGGAATCGAGGCGGTACCCGTCGAGGTGCAGGTACAGATCACCAGCGGTCTGCCCGCCTTCGCCATTGTAGGCCTTGCCGACAAGGCGGTTTCGGAGGCGCGCGAGCGTGTCCGCGCCGCACTCGGCGCCATCGGCCTTGCATTGCCGCCGAAGCGGATCACCGTGAACCTCGCCCCCGCCGACCTCCCCAAGGAAGGGAGCCACTATGACCTGCCGATCGCGCTCGGCGTGATGATCGCAGCCGGTGCAGCGCCGTCGGAAGCGGGACAATCCCACCTCGTGCTCGGTGAACTGGGCCTCGACGGCCGCATCGCGCCGGTGGCGGGCGTGCTGCCGGCCGCCGTCAGCGCGCTGCAGCAGGACCGGGGAATCGTCTGTCCCGCGGCGTGCGGGCCGGAGGCGGCATGGGCCGGCGATCTCGACATCGTGGCCGCACCCTCGCTGCTCGCCCTTCTCAACCACGTGCGCGGAACGCAGGTCCTGTCGCGCCCGGCGCCCGGCGCGGTCACGGACGGCGCCGCGCAGCTCGACCTGCGGGACATCAAGGGCCAGGAAAGCGCCAAACGCGCGTTGGAGGTTGCCGCGGCGGGCGGACACAATCTGCTGATGATCGGACCGCCGGGATCGGGCAAGTCGATGCTCGCCGCCCGCCTGCCGGGCCTGCTGCCGCCGCTCGACCCGTCGGAGGCACTGGAGGTGAGCATGATCGCCTCGGTCGCAGGCCAGCTGGAAGGGGGGCGCATCTCCCGCACCCGGCCCTACCGCGCGCCACACCATTCTGCGAGCCAGGCGGCAATGGTCGGCGGCGGCAGGCGCGCCCTGCCGGGTGAGGTCTCGCTCGC
>JAJLJT010000110.1:0-4207 GCA_033844555.1 Alphaproteobacteria bacterium
GCAGCTTGCCGCCGCAATGGGAGAAGAGGTGCACCGCCGGATTCCAGCCGCCCGACATGGCGACGGCGTCGCAGTCGATCGTCTCCAGCGGGTCGCCCATGCGCCCGCTTTCGCGCAAGGATCCGACGCGCACGCCGGTCACGGCCTTCGTGCCGAGCGTCGTGGCGATCCCCGCCTTGAACCGGATCGACAGCCCCCGCTCGCGCGCCTGGCGGACGAGATCGCCGTCGGAGCCGTCGCGCGCATCCACGATCAGCGGCACCATCACCCCCGCGTCGGCGAGCGTCAGCGCCGTGCGGTAGGCGTCGTCATTGTTGGTGAAGATCACGACCCTGTGACCCGGCGACACGCCGTAGCGCGCGACGAACGTCCGTACCGCGGAGGCGAGCATCACGCCCGGCCGGTCGTTGTTGGCAAAGATCATCGGCCGCTCGATCGCGCCCCCGGCAACGACCGTCTCGCGAGTGCGGATCTTCCACAGGCGGTGGCGCGGCGCCGCGCCCGCCGTCGGCGCCGGGGCATGGTCGCCCACCCGTTCCGCCGCCATCAGGTAATTGTGGTCGAAATGCCCCACGACCGTGGTGCGCGTCAGGATCGTGACGTTCGCGTGCGCCCGCAGCACGGCTTCCGTCTCGGCGATCCAGTCGGCGGCGGGCTTGCCCCCGATCTCTCCGCCGTCGTCCGGCGTGCGCCCGCCGAGCACCGGCTGGTCCTCGATCAGCAGGACGCGCGCGCCGGCCTCCGCCGCCGCCAGCGCTGCCGCAAGTCCCGCGACGCCGCCGCCCGCGACCGTGACGTCGGCGAAGGCGTGCATCTGCTCGTAGGTGTCGCCGTCGCGCTCCTTCGGCGCGGTGCCGAGGCCCGCCGCCCGCCGGATCACCGGCTCGTACAGCTTCTCCCAGAAGCTCCGCGGCCACATGAAGGTCTTGTAGTAGAAGCCCGCCGGGAAGACGCGAGAGAGCTTGCTGTTGACCGCGCCAACGTCCCAGGCGAGCGACGGCCAGCGGTTCTGCGACCGCGCGGTCAGGCCCTCGCAAAGCTCCACCTGCGTCGCGCGCAGGTTCGGCTCGTGCCGCGTGCCTTCGCCGGCCTCGACAAGCGCGTTCGGCTCCTCCGCCCCGGCGGCGATGGGTCCGCGCGGGCGGTGGTACTTGAACGAGCGGCCCATCAGGATCACGCCGTTCGCCATCAGCGCGGAGGCGAGCGTGTCGCCCGCAAACCCGCGATAGGTCTTGCCGTCGAAGCGGAAGGTGAGGGGGCGCGACCGGTCGATCCGGCCGCCTGTCGGCAGGCGGTGAGGCATGGTCAGGCCGCTCCCTCCAGCAGCGTCTTCAGGTCGGCAGGCGGCTGTGCGTCGGCCGCGTAGGTGCCCGCGATCTCCATCGTCACCGTGTGGCGGACCGCGTGGAACCACTTGCCGCAGCCGAAGGCGTGCAGCCAGCGTTCCGCGTGCCAGCCCTTGGGATTCTCACGCAGGAACAGGTATTCCTCCCACTCCGCATCCGTGCAGTCGGGACCGGGCCGGTGGATGTGTGCCTGGTGGCCATAGGCGAACTCGGTCTCGTCGCCCTCGGCGCCGCAGACGGGACAGGTGATGAGCAGCATGGACCGGCCTCCCTCAGTGCGCCACGGCGGCGGCGACCGACTCGTCGATCATCCGCCCCTCGCGGAAACGGTCGAGCGAGAAGGGCCCGCAAACCTCGTCCTCGCCCCGCGCGATCAGCCGCGCGAAGGAGAAGCCGGACCCGGGGATCGCCTTGAACCCGCCCGTGCCCCAGCCGCAATTGACGTAGAGCCCCTCGACCGGCGTCCGCGACAGGATGGGGGAGCGGTCGCCCGTCATGTCGACGATCCCGCCCCATTGCCGCAGCATCCGGAGCCGCGAGATCGCCGGGAACGTCTCGACCAGCGCGCGGACCGTGTGTTCGAGCGAGGTGAAGGAGCCGCGCTGGTTGAAATTGTTGTAGGCGTCCGCGCCGCCGCCGATCACAAGCTCGCCCTTGTCGGACTGGCTCATGTAGCCGTGCACCGTGTTCGCCATCACGACGCAGGGCATGACCGGCTTGATCGGCTCGGAGACGAGCGCCTGCAGCGCCACGCTCTCGATCGGCATGCGCACCCCGGCCATCGCCATCAGCTGGCTCGTGTGGCCCGCGACGACGACGCCGACCTTGCGCGTGCGGATGTGGCCGCGTGTCGTCGAAAGCCCCGTGACCTGGCCGTTCTCGACGTCGATTCCGGTGACCTCGCAGTTCTGGACGATGTCGACGCCGCGTGCGTCTGCGCCCCTCGCATAGCCCCAGGCGACCGCGTCGTGGCGCGCGGTCCCGGCGCGCGGCTGCCACAGCGCGCCCAGGACGGGGTAGCGCGCGTTGGGTGAGGTGTTGAGGATCGGACAGATCCGCTTCACCTCGTCCGCCGTGATCATCCGAGTCTCGACGCCGTTCAGCCGGTTGGCGTGCGAGGTCCGCTGCAGCGCGCGGTATTCGTGCTCGGTCTGGGCGAGCATCATCACCCCGCGCGGGGAGAACATGATGTTGTAGTTCAGCTCCTGCGACAGGCCCTCGTAGAGCGCGCGCGACAGCTCGTAGATCGCGTTCGAGGCGTCCTGCAGGTAGTTCGACCGGATGATCGTCGTGTTCCGGCCCGTGTTTCCGCCGCCGAGCCAACCCTTCTCCAGCACGGCGATGTTGGCGAGCCCGTGCTCCTTGGCCAGGTAGTAAGCCGTCGCCAGCCCGTGCCCGCCCGCGCCGACGATCACGGCGTCGTACTGGCGCTTCGGCTCCGGGTTGCGCCAGTGCGGCTGCCAGTCCTTGTGAAAGCTCAGCGCGTTGCGCGCGATCGCGAAGGCCGAGAAGCGTGTCATTGCGAAAACTTGTCCCCGCTCTCTGGGAAACGGCTATCCTGCTGCGCTCGACCCTATCCGCCGGGGCGGGCGTGTCACGGACAGTTTGCGACACTTGTGCCGCAATTGCGACATGGCTCCCCGGCGCGAACGTCAGGCGGGTGCCTAGGCGGCGGAAAAAAACCGGCCGGTATGGAATAGATCGCCCGCCGGGTCGTCCTGACGAAGGGACGGGGTGTGGCGCCGGCGGGGTGGAATCGCTGTAGGGTTAAGTCACGGACCTTGACGCGGGGTCGTGCGCGTGTCCGGTCGCGTGTGCATCCGAATCGGTGTACGTGTTATCCGGTGAAAACCGGGGGTTTTGCCGGTCAGGGCCGGTCTTCTGCTGGCGCCGGGACGGCGGCACTCCGGAACGCGATGCGGGATGGGGCCTTTTGCCAGAGTTTATGCAGTGATCTTGGAGGGATCGATGAGGGGATTGACGATTGTACTTGCGGGGGTGGCATCGCTTGCCCTCGCCGCGCCCGCGGTGGCGCAAACCGCCTCCGGCACCCAGGCGCCCGCCGACATGACGGCGCTCAACCTGCCGCCGAACGCCAAGCCCGGCCAATGCTTCGCGCGGGTGTTCATCCCGCCGCAATACGCCGAGCAGGAGGAGCGGGTGCTCGTGAAGCCCGCCTCGCAGCAGATCGAGACGATCCCCGCCCAGTACGAGGAGGTCGAGCAGGAGGTTCTCGTCGAGGAGGCCTCCTTCAAGTTCGAACTGGTCGAGGCGCAGTACGACTTCGTCGATGAGATCGTCGTCGTGCAGGAAGAATCCACGAAGCTCGTGCCCGTTCCGGCCGAGTTCGAGGAGGTCGAGGAGCAGGTGCTGGTCCGCGCCGGCTACACGACGTGGCAGAACGATTGCGGCCCGATCCAGCGGGTCGAGCGCGGCACGGGCGAGACGATGTGTCTTGTCGAGGTTCCGGCCGAGTACAAGACCGTCAGCAAGCGGGTGATGAAGACCCCGGCGCAGGTCGTCGAGGAGGTGGTGCCCGCCGTGACCGAGAAGGTGCGCAAGCGCATCATGGTCGAGCCGCCGAAGACCGTTAAGGTCGAGATCCCGGCGAAGTACGAGACGATCACCGTCAAGAAGGTGGTGGAACCCGCACGCCAGGTCGTGACCGAGGTTCCGGCCGAGTACGAGACGGTTACCAAGCGCGTGAAGATGTCCGACGGCTCGATCGAGTGGCGGGAAATCCTCTGCGAGGTCAACATGACCGAGGACTGGGTCACGCGCCTCCAGGAGGCGCTGAAGAACGCCGGTTACGATCCGGGCAAGATCGACGGCGTGCTGGGCCGCGGCACCTATGACGCGCT
>JAJLJT010000111.1:0-15957 GCA_033844555.1 Alphaproteobacteria bacterium
ATCCTCGGCACGCTGGTGCTGACGAGCGCGCTCTATCTCGCGCTGGCGCTGATCGCGGCGGGCGCACCCGATCCGAAGGCCGTGGCGCAGAGCGGCGCGCCGCTCTCGACGCTCTGGACCCAGCTGACGGGGCTGTCGAGCGCGTGGCTCTCCACGCTGGCCCTCATCGCGGTCATCAATGGCGTCATCGTGCAGGTGATCATGGCGAGCCGTCTGCTCTACGGCATGGCGCGGGAGGAAATGATGCCCGCGGTGCTGGCGCGTATCGGCCCGCGCCGCACGCCCGTCGTCGCGATCTGGGTGGTGGTCGCGGTCATCGCGGCACTTGCCCTTGCGTTCCCGCTCGCGACCCTGGCGCGGGCGACGACGACGGTCACGCTGATCGTGTTCGCGGGCGTCAATCTCTCGCTCGTCGTGCTGGGCACGCGGGAAGGGAGCGGGCCGATGCACAGGAGACGCTGGATCGGTGTCCTGGGGGTGCTGCTTTGCGCGGGGCTCGCGGCCCGCGAGATCCTCGTGCTGTTGCGTGTTCTCTAAGGCGCCGCTGTCTGGCCGCTAGCTCTCCCGGCCCAGCAGAAGGACGGGGCAGCCCGCCGCGCGGAGCAGCGCCCGCAATCTGCGCCCATTGGCGAGGCGCGCCGGATCGGCCGCAACGACGAGAAGCCGGGCTTGTGCCGCGGCGGCGGTGAACGCCGCCATCAGGAGCACGTCCGGACTGCCGGTCGCGCGGATGTCGAGGCGGGGGCCGAAGACCGCTGCCTGCGCGGCGAGCGTTGCTATGTCCGCGCCGCTCGCCCCGCCGACCAGCATGTCGACCCGCGTACCCTCCGGAGCGAGGCGGGTCAGAGCGGGAAGCATCCGTCCGGCCTGTCCGGTGCTTCCCCCGACGGCGATCACCGGTCCGTGGCCGGCGCGGCGGTGCCCCGGCAGCAACAGTCCGGCGGACCGTTCTGCCGCCGCAAGCAGGGCGCGGGCGACCCCCGGCTCGTCCAGGCGCGCCGGCGGTCCCGCGAAGAACAGAAGGTCTTCCGGCAATGCGCCGCCAAATGCCTCGGCCGTGCTGGACCGCTCCCGCGCGAGCGTGATCGCGCATCCGGCGGCCTTTGCCCCGGTCTCGAGCGCGCGCGCCGTCGCCGCGAGGCTGCGGACGATCTCCGCCGTCAGGGCGGCGGCGTCGATCGGGCGCGCCGTCCGGCTGACCAGACCCAATTCGGCCGTTCCCGGCAGGGCCGCCGCGAGGAAAAGCTCGCGCTCCTCGACCAGGATCCCGGAGATCTCCGTGCCGAGCAGGCTGGCCAGCTCCGCGGACTGCGTCACGACCGCGTCCCGGTCGGCATCGGGAAGCACGGTCAGGAACAGGCGCCTTGGTGCCCAGCCGCTGCTCATGAGTCCTTGTCCCGTTCCCTGCCCGCGTCCGGACGATCGCGCAGGCCCAGTTCCTGGCGTCGGCGGGCCATCGCGATCAGCCGGGCCTCGACCCGGGCATTGACGCTGCCCTCCGGGAAGTTCCCCGCCGCATCGCGGACGCCCGCGGGCAGACCGGTCAGGAGCGCCATCGCCTCGTCGACATGGCCGATGGCATGAACTGAAAACTCTCCGCGCCTGCACGCGTCGATCACGTCGTCGCGCAGCATCAGGTGCTGCACGTTGGCCTGCGGGATCAGGACGCCCTGCCGCCCGGTCAGGCCGCGCTGGGAGCATACCTCGAAGAAGCCCTCGATCTTCTCGTTGACGCCGCCGATCGCCTGCACCTGCCCGAACTGGTTGACCGATCCGGTGAGCGCGAGATCCTGGCGCAGCGGCACCTCGGCGATGGCCGAGAGCAGCGCACACAGTTCCGCCGTCGAGGCGCTGTCGCCCTCGACCCCTCCATAGGACTGCTCGAACACGAGGCTCGCCGACAGCGACACCGGCCAGTCGAGCGCGTAGCGCGCCGCGAGCAGTCCCGAAAGGATCAGCACGCCCTTGGAGTGGATGGGGCCTCCAAGCTCCGTCTCCCGCTCGATGTCGATCACCTTGCCCGTTCCGAGGCGGACGCGCGCGGTGATCCGCGTCGGGCTGCCGAAGGCATAGGTGCCGAGTTGCAGGACGCTCAGCCCGTTCACCTGCCCGACGGTTTCGCCGTCGGTCGCGATCAGCTTGATCTCGCGGGAGACGGAGTCGCGCGCACGCTCCCTCAGGCGGTCGTGGCGGCGGATCCGTTCGCGTTCGGCGCGGGCGACGTGCACGGCCGATACCGCCGGCGCACCATCCTGACGCGCCCAGTGGTCGGCCTCGCGCGCGAGGTCTGCGATGGGGCCCAGCCGCACCGACACGCGCTTCGCATCGTCGGCGAGGCGGCCGGCATATTCCACCATGCGGGCGACGCTTGCCGCCTCGAACGGCAGCAGGCTCTCGTTCTGCACCACTGCGGCGACGAGACGTGCGAAGTCCCGGACCGTGTCGCCGTCGAGGGCTGCGTCGTCGTCGAAGTCGACCGCGACCTTGAAGATTTCCTCGAACTCCGGGTCGAGCGCGCAGAGCAGATAGTAGATGTGGCGCTCCCCGAAGAGCACGACCTTGGCCGAGAAGGGGATGGGCTCCGGCTCCAGCGAGACGGTCGAGACGAGGCTGAAGTGCTCGGCCAGGGATTCGATCACGATGCGGCCCGACCGCAGCGCGCGCTTCAGCGCCTCCCACGCCATGGGCTGGGTCAGCACCTTGCGGGCGTCGAGCAGCAGGTAGCCGCCGTTCGCCCGGTGAAGCGCGCCGGCCTTGATCATCATGAAGTCGGTGACGAGCGTTCCCATCTGTTGCAGGTGCTCGATCCGGCCGACGAGATTGGGCAGGGTGGGGTTTTCCTCCTGCACGACCGGCGCGCCCTCGTTGCCGTCGCCGTTCGAGACGATGAGGTTGACCATGTAGCGGCGAAAGCCCGGCGCCTCGGCGCGGCGTGCATTCGGCACGTCGCTTTCACCAGCCGCAGCGACGATTGCGCCCGCCTGCTCCACCATGTCCGCGCGCACCGCATCGAGATGCGCCGAGACTTCCGCCAGGTCGGAGAATGCCTCGCGCACGTCGCCGAGCGATTGGTCGACGGCGATGGCCGCGAACTCCCGGTCGAGATCGCGCACGCGTTCGCGCCGCGCCTTGTCGAAGCGCGGGATCTGCTCCAGCACGCGGCGCAGATCCTCCTGCAGTTCCGCGATGGAGGCCTGGGCCGCTTCGCGGGCCTTTGCGTCCCATGCCTTGAAGACGTCGGGCTCGACCACCTTGCCGTTCTTCATGGGCGCGAGCGCGAAGCCCACGGGCGTGCGCAGGACGGCGATCTCGCGCGCCTCGGCCTTCTTGCGCAGCGCTTCGAAGGCCTGCTCCTGGGCCTCCTCGAACTCCTCGTCGATGACGCGCCGGCGGCGGCGGTACTCGTCGCTGTCGAAAACCGCGGGCAGCGCTGCGGTGAGATCCTCGACGGCCGCCTTCATCTGGTCGCGGAACACCGCGCCGCGGCCCGTGGGCAGGCGCAGCGCGTTGGGCTTCTGCCCGCCACCGCCGAAATCGTTCACATAGACCCAGTCGTCCGGGGTCGGCTGGTCCGCAGCCAGCCGGGAGAGATAGGCAGACACTGCCGTATGCCGGCCGCTCCCGGGCGTGCCGAGCGCGAACATGTTGAAGCCGGTGCGTGCCATGCCCGTGCCGAAGGCGAGTGCCTCGAGGGCGCGCGACTGGCCCAGGAAGCCGCCCAGGGGCTCGAGGTCCGCCGTCGTCCCGAAGCCCAGCGTGTCGGGATCGCATCGCCGCCGCAGCGCGTCCGGCCTGAGGGCGGGCGGGACGTCCGGCGCGGCCTTCGCCTGATCGGTGGGGGACATGGCCTCTCCTCTCGCGTTCTCTGGCGTGCGCGGTTCGATGGCAATGATGCTGCGCCCCGGGGCGCGGTGCGTTGAGCGGGATCAAGTCCGGCGCCGGTCTCTTTCGGCGGCTTTGACACAGCGCAATGCAGCGTGTTGCGCCAGCCGCGAATACTCCTGCCAGGAGACCGAAACGGCAGGATATGGAGGAACGTCCACATGGGTCACACCCCTCATGAGTTGCACGAGGAATTCCCGGAGAAAGCGCAGCGCATCCATGAGCTGCGCGCGAGCGATCAGCATTTCGCGAAACTCGCCGATGCCTATCACACGCTCAACCGCGAGATTCACCGGGGCGACACGAATGTCGAGCCGATGGACGATTTCCACCTCGAGGATCTGAAGAAGCGCCGACTCGCGCTCCTCGACGAAATCAGCGCGCGCCTCGCGTGACCGGACGCCCGGACGGGCAGGAGAGATCTGGATGACTGACGCCGCGACATATGAAAAACGCCTGCGGGCGCGCCTCGAGGAACTTTCCGCACGGCTCGCCGGAATCGAGCACGACCTCGACGAACCCGGCTCTCCGGATTTCGAGGAGCAGGCGACGGAGCGCGAGGGCGACGAGGTGCTGGAAGACCTCGGCAATGCGGGCCTGAAGGAGATCCGCATGATCGAGGCCGCGCTCGACCGGGTCGCAAAGGGGACCTATGGCGTCTGCACGGTCTGCGGCGGTGAGATCGAGGCCGCGCGCCTCGACGCGGTCCCCTACACGCCCATGTGCAGCGCGTGCGCCCGCGAGGCCGGCTGAGACACCGGCGGGGGCGTCAGGCCGCGGGCTCGTAGATCGCGTTGAACGCAAGCTCGTCGAGACTGGCGCCCTTGTCCTGCTTTTCCTTCCACTTGCCGACCACGTGGGTGTCGACCAGCCTGTAACCCACGGACTCCATGTAGGCGCACTGGGTCTGGAAGTCGCCGACCTGGATCTCGCACAGCACGGAGCGGGGGCGGTCGGGACCGGTCAGCAGGTTCTTCATGCCGGCGGTGATCGGGATCTCGATCCCGTCGGTGTCGATCTTGACGAGATTGGGCGCGCGGATGATCCCCTGCGCGATCATCGTGTCGACGCGCATGCCGCACTTCAGCTCGTTGCCGACATGGCGCTGCATCTCCGGGCTGCCGGCCACGTCAAGCTGGCTGCCCGAGGCGCCCTCGCGCCAGCGCTTGTACTTGAAGTTGACGAAGCTGTCCTCGCCGGACGCGGCGATCGACAGGACCGTCACGCGGTCCTGAAGGCCATTGGCGGCGATGTTCTGCAGAAGCTGCGACGCGGTCGGCAGGTGCGGCTCGCAGGCGAAGACGTGGCCGTCGGGGCCCAGGTGCTTGCCGACGAACACCGTGAAGGTGCCGACGTTCGCGCCGATGTCGAGGAACACGTCGTCCTCGCGCAGATGTGTGCGGATCCAGTTGATCGTCTCCGGCTCCTTGCCGAGAAACTCCTTCGCGCGCTGGTAGGAGAACAGCGAATCGGCCACGAACCGGTAAGTGGTCCCGTCCACCGGGTCGCGCTGGCGAACGCGGAAGCGCATCGCCTGGCGGGCGTAGAACCAGTAACGGGCCGGGAGCCAGCGGACCTTGGCGAGCTTTCGGAGAATATACACAGGAGAACCCCTCGCGATCCTTCGGCCGGATCAGTAGAGCAGCAGCATGTCGGTTGACTGCTCCGCCAGGCGGGGCGTGTCAAGCGCGACCGGCACGATATCGGTCCGCGCCGTGTCGTGGTGGTTGGTGAACAGCAGGGCGCGGTAGCCCGCCTCGAAGACCGGGCGCATCACGTCGAGCCGCGTCACGCCCAGCCGGCGCAGCAATTCGTCCTTGTGCAGTTCGAAGACGAAGAAGGGGCGGTGCGCGCGCATCGTCTCCAGCGCGCCGGGCACGACCTTCGCCTCGTAGCCGTCGACGTCGACTTTCAGCAGGTCGGGCGCGGCGCCGTTGCGGGCGGCGAAGGCGTCGACGGAAATCACCTCGACCTCCGCCTCGCGCAGGGCGTCGCGGTTCTTGATGCCCTTCAGCGCGAACTTCAGCCGGCGCGTCCAGGACTCCCGGTATTCCGACGGATCGGGCTTCGTCTCGAACATGCGTGTGCGGCTGAACCAGACGGTCTTGCGTCCCTCGTCGCGGTCGGAGATGCCCGCGAGATGCGGGTGGAAACGGCCCGCGCACCAGGTCTCGGCTGCCGCGTGCGCCTGCATGATGTCGAGGTTGGCGGGCGTCATGTCGAAGAGATGGACCTGGGCGGGCAATGCCTCGTAGCTCGCCGCGACGAGGCCGAAATAACCATTGCTCGCCCCCAGGTCGTACATGGTGCGGACCGGAAAGCGGTGATGCACATAGCTGATGAGCGCGGTCGTGACCGGCTCGTAGAAATCCTGGCCGTACTTCTTCATGGCGCGCGACTTGCGGTGCGCCCAGAAGCTGTAGGGGATGTGGTGGTGTCCGGGGATCTCCAGCCGGATCTCGCCGCCGACCTCCAGCCGCCGCGCCCTGTAGCCGCGCAGGAAGCCTGTCAGATCCTCCACGAACGCCGCCTCGTCGGAAAAGCGCTCGAAGATTCGGCTGGTGGCGGAGGGCATGGTCCGGGCTCCTGTGAGCGGGCGGCGGCAACGGCGGAAGCGGGGCGCCATGAGACCCTCCGCACCGGAAACGAAGCAGGGGCCAGCGAAGGCCGCACACTATCGCCGGCCCTGCCCGCTGGCAATCGGAGGCGCGTCGCGGAGGTGCGGAAGGAGCGGGCATCCGGCTTTGCCCGGATCGCGCTTTGCCGGTATGGTCGCCGCCGGAACCGATCGAGGGAGCGTGCGCGATCATGGGCTGGCGGAACGTGTGGACATCGGCGGGAGGTCTCGCAGCGGCGGCGGTCGTTGTCATCGGGACGCATGCGGCCCATGCGGGGGCGGCGTCCACCCTCGACGAGGGGCGCGAGATCGCGGAAGCCCGCTGCAGCATGTGCCACGCGGTGGGCCAGACCGGCGCGAGTCCCCACCCGGAGGCGCCGCCCTTTCGCACCTTGCAGGACCGCTATGACGTGCGCCTGCTCGAAGAAGCCCTTGCGGAAGGCATGATTACCGGGCATCCCGACATGCCCGAGGTCGTCCTCGACGTCGACCAGATCGAGAGCTTCCTGCTCTATCTCGAATCGCTCGGCCAATAGGTCCCGGCGCGGCCGCAGACCGGGCCGCCGCCCTATCGCCGGAGGAGTGTCCGCGCCCATGAGCACGCCCGCGAACCTGGCGCTGAAGGGGCTCGCCATCACCATGGCCGGTGTGGCGGTCCTCAGCCTCGACGCCCCGCTCGTCCGCCTGATCGAGGCCGACGCCTGGACGGTCGTGGTCTGGCGCAGCCTGCTGATGGCGGTCGGCTTTTCGGTGCTGGCCCTGGCCGCGGCGCCCCGCGGCTTCCTGCGCGACCTGCGCACCATGGGGCGCTGGGATCTGCTCGCCGCAGCGGCGTTCGGGGCGAGCAACGTCTTCTTCGTCGCCTCCGCCAAGCTGATCCCCGTGGCCAACCTGCTGCTCATCATCGCGACCGTGCCGCTGTCCGCGGCCGCGTTCTCCTGGCTGTTGCTCGGAGAGCGGTTGCGGCTCGGGACCGCGATCGCGATCGCCGTCGCGCTCAGCGGCATCGGGGTTCTGGTCGCGGGCGAACTGACGCTTGGGGACAGCCTGGCCGGCCATGCGCTGGCGGTCGCGAGCACGCTGTGCTCGGGCCTTTTCTTCACACTGCTGCGGCGGGGCCGGGCGCGGGGCAGCGGTCCGATCCTGACGCTGGGTGCCCTCGCTGCGGGACTTGCCATGCTGCCGCTCGCCTGGCCGGCCTCCAGACCGGCGGACAGCATTCCCTATGCGCTGCTGCTGGGCCTCGGCGTGATGCCGGTCGCGTTCACGCTCATCGCGCAGGGGCCCCGCTACCTGCCGGCGACGGATGCGGCGTTCCTGATGCTGATGGAAACCGTGCTCGGGCCGATCTGGGCGTGGTTCCTGCTGTCGGAGATGCCGTCGGAGCGCGCGTTCCTGGGCGGGGCGATCGTCGTGCTCGCCGTCGCGGGCCACGTGCTCTCGTTGCGGCTGCGGCGGACACAGCCCGCGGCCTAGCCCGGCGCGCCGAAGTTCACGACGATCTTTCCCGCGCCTTCGGCCTGCAGCCGGTGGGCTTCGGCAAGTGTTGCGGCCGAAAGCCCCTCGAGCACGGTGTCGGCGATGGGCTGCACCCGGCCCGCGTCGGCCAGGGCCGCGACTTCGGTCAGGATCTCGTGCTGGCGGACGAGGTCCGGCGCGGCGAAGGTCGAGCGGTTGAACATCCCCTCGGCCACGAGAGTCAGGCCCTTCTGTTTCAGGACCGCGACGTCGAGCGTCGTGACGTCGTCGATATAGCCGATGCGGCCGAAGGGCGCGATGCAGCGGCCGATCTGCGCCCACGCATGGGCATCCGTAAAGGCGGAGCCGACGACCGCTGGCGCGGGCAGGCCGGCGTCCTTCAACTGGGCGCGCCAGTCACCGCGATAGTCGATCACGCAGTGCGCACCGAGCGCCCGCAGACGCTCCCCGCTCGCCGCGCTGCCCGACGTGGCAACCACGGTCGCGCCGGTGAGCGCGCGCAGAAGCTGGACGGCCAGGCGCGCCACGCCGCCGCCGCCGCCGTGGACAAGGGCCACGGTGTCCGGCCCGGCGTCGCGTGGCAGGCGCAGGCAGTCGAAAAACAATTCGTGCGCGGTCAGGGCGGTCAGCGGCAGGGAGGCCGCCTCTGCAAACGAGAGGCGGACGGGTTTCGTCCCGGCGATGCGTTCGTCGACGCACTGGAGCGCGGCGTTGCTGCCGGGGCGCAGGACCGAGCCCGCATACATGACCTCGTCGCCGGGGCGGAAGAGCGTGACCTCGGCGCCGACGCTCGCGACCACGCCCGCCGCGTCGAAGCCCAGAACGGCGGGCGCGTCCGGGGACGCCGGGCGGCGGGCGCGGATCTTCAGGTCGACAGGATTGACCGAGACGGCCCGGACGCGGACCAGAAGGTCGCGCGGCCCCGGCACGGGCACGGGGAGGTCCAGATCCACGAAATAGCCGTCTTCGCCCAGTGCCGCAGGTCCGCGGTAACCGACCGCCTTCATGTGCCTCAGCTCCATCTCCGCCAGGAAGGAGGCGCAGCATGGCCCGCGCCGCCGCCGGCACGCAACCGGGGACCGGCCGCATGACCGGAATGCGTCTCCGGATGTGGCGGCCCCGGGGGCGCGCGTGTTTATCCTGTCGGCAATTGTGGAATCTTCCCCCGCGTCCGGCGGTGGATCAGCCTCGGGAGGGCAGCGTGGCAGGCGAGTTCAATTGGGCGCCGGGAGACTGGCGGCGCGATATCTACGAGGCGCTCCGGGCCGCGGACGTGCGCCAGGTCGCCTATGTGCCGGATGCGGGCCATGCCAGCCTGATCCGGGCCTGTCATGCCGACGATGCCATCCGTGCGATCGTGCTCACGACCGAGGAGGAGGGGATCGGGGTGCTGGCCGGGGCGCATCTGGGCGGCCAGCGCGGCGTGCTGCTGATGCAGTCGAGCGGGGTCGGCAATTGCGTGAACACCTTCTCGCTGATCCGCAATTGCGGCTTCCCCATGGTCGCCATCGTGACCATGCGCGGGGAGTGGGGCGAGTTCAATCCGTGGCAGGTGCCCATGGGGCAGGGCACGGAGCAGGCGATGAAGGACGGCGGGTTCGTCGTGCAGCGGCTGGAGCGTGCGGACGAGGTCGGGCCTGCGGCCGGGGCCGCGCTCTCCATGGCGTTCGACGGCGGCACGCCGGTCGCGCTGCTGCTTTCGCAGCGGCTGATCGGCGCAAAGAAATTCTGAGGCGGACATGAGCGAGATGACGACGGCACACGGGATCGCGCGGCGGCCGCTGGTGGCCAGGCTTCTTGAGAACCGGCCCGAGGGGCTTCTGGTGGTGACCGGGCTCGGCTCACCCACCTATGACGTGGCGGCGGCGGGCGACGACGCGCGCAATTTCTATCTCTGGGGTGCGATGGGCAGCGCGGTGACGGTCGGGCTCGGTCTTGCGCTCGCACAGCCAGACAGCCGCGTGCTGGTTGTGACGGGCGACGGCGAGTTGCTGATGGCGCTGGGCGCGCTGGCGACCGTCGGCGTGCAGAAGCCGCGCAATCTGGCGGTCTGCGTGCTCGACAACGAGCGCTATGGGGAGACGGGCGGGCAGGCGAGCCATACCGGATCGGGCGTCGACATTCCGGCCGTGGCGCTGGCGTGCGGCTTTCGCGAAGTGCGTTGCATCCGGGCTGCGGACGGCCTCGGCGCGGCCTGCGCGCTGCTGCGCGAGGCGGAGGGGCCGGTGCTGGCGTCGTTCAAGATCGACGGGGCGGAACAGCCGCGCGTCATGCCGCCGCGCGACGGGCACCATCTGCGCACACGCTTTCGGCAGGCGCTGCTCGGAAACGAGGCAGGTCTGACCGGCTGAGAGGCAGGCCGCACTGTTCCGGCGGGTCCGGCGCAGTGAAGGCTTGACCGCGGTCGAGGGGGCAGACACCCTATGGCCACAAAACGGCCGCGGGCGTGAAGCCCCGGTCACGAGGCAGCCGAAAACGGCAGCCAGGGAGCTTTGAAGCAGGGAGATATCTATGCGCACTCTTTTCGCGAGCATGGTCGTGGCGAGCACGGCTGTCGGTTTTGCGGTGTCGGCGCATGCCGAGACGTGGGACATGCCGACCCCCTACCCGGAAGGCAACTATCTGACGCAGAACGTCATCCAGTTCGCCAAGGACGTGAAGGAGCTTTCGGGCGGCAAGCTGGAAATCACCGTCCATTCCGGCGCTTCCCTCTTCAAGATGCCGGAAATCAAGCGCGCCGTGCGCACCGGCCAGGCGCAGATCGGCGAGATCCTGCTGTCGGCCTATGGCAATGAGAACGCGATCTTCGAGGTGGACGGGGTGCCGTTCCTCGCCGCCGGTTTCGACAATGCAGAGAAGCTGTGGAAGGCGCAGAAGCCGATCCTGACGGAAGTGCTGGCGGAAGAAGGCCTGATCCCGCTGTTCACCGGCGTGTGGCCGGGCCAGGGCCTCTACAACCAGGCCGAGATCGAGAGCCTCGACGCCATGCAGGGCGTGAAGTTCCGCGCCTACAACGCTGCGACGTCGCGTCTGGCCGAACTCATGGGCGCGGTGCCGACCACGGTGCAGTACGCCGAAGTGCCGCAGGCGTTCTCGACGGGCGTCGTCAGCGCCATGCTGACCTCGGCCACGACCGGCGTGGACGTGAAGGCGTGGGACTTCCTGAAGGTCTTCTACACGACCGACGCCATGCACCCGAAGAACCTCGTCTTCGTCAGCAAGTCGGCGTTCGACGGCCTCGACAAGGACGTGCAGGACGCGATCATGACGGCCGCGGCCAATGCCGAGAAGCGCGTCTGGGCGCAGGCCCGCGAGGAGGGCGCCAAGGCCGCCAAGACGCTCGCCGACAACGGCATGACGGTGAAGGCGCCGGGCGACAAGCTGCAGTCGGAGCTTCAGGCGATCGGCACCCAGATGACCAAGGAATGGGTCGAGAAGGCCGGTGAGCGGGGCCAGAAGCTGGTCGACGCCTACAACGCGATGTGATCCATCGGACCGCCGGGGGCGCGCCATCCATGAGCCGGGTGGCGCGCCCTTCCCATTCGTCTGGCTAGGGGGTGGATCGCGAGCATGCGCACACTTCGCTTGGGCCTCGACCTCGCGTACAAGGCTTGCGGCGTCCTCGCGGCGATCGCTCTGGCCATGATCGCGGCGCTGATGCTGGCGCAGATCATCGGGCGCTTCTTCAATGTCCTGGTGCCCGGCGTCAACGAGGCCGCGGCCTTCCTGCTCGCCGCGACGAGCTTTCTCGCGCTCGCCTATTCCTTCCGCGCGGGCAGCCATATCCGGGTCTCGCTGTTCCTGCATTATCTTCCGGACGGCGTGCGCCGGTTCATCGACCTGCTCGGGGTCGTCCTCGGCATCGGGCTGATGGCCTATTTCTCCTGGTACACCTGGCGTCTCGTTTCCGACTCCATCCGCTTCAAGGAGGTGTCCGACGGCCTGCTCGCCATCCCGCTGTGGATCCCGCAGGCGGCCATGCTGCTCGGCCTCGTGATGCTGACCATCGCGCTGGTGGAGGAGTTCTTCCACATTCTCGCAGGCGGCGTGCCGAGCTTCGACGATTCCGAAGATGTGGTGCTGCGCGGCGAGGACGACGCAGCCGACCACATATAGGATCTGGCCGACCGTGGACATTCTGACCCAATCGATCATCCTGATCGCGCTGCTGTTCCTGCTGCTGGGCGGCGGGCTGTGGGTGGCGATGGCCCTGTCGGCCGTCGGCCTCGTCAGCATCGCGATGTTCTCGGGCGCGCCGCCGGGCCTGATCTTCTCGACGAGCGTCTGGGGCGCGACCGCCACGTGGACGCTTGCCTCGCTGCCGCTGTTCGTCTGGATGGGCGAGATCCTGTTCCGCACGAAGCTGTCGGAGGACATGTTCCAGGGGCTGGCGCCCTGGATGGGCAAGCTGCCCGGCCGCCTGATCCATGTGAACATCCTCGGCTGCGCGGTGTTCGCCGCGGTCAGCGGAAGCTCGGCGGCGACCGCGATGACCGTGGGCAAGATGGCCATTCCGGAGCTTGCGCGGCGCGGATATGACGAGAAGCTGATCATCGGCTCGCTGGCGGGGTCGGGAACGCTGGGCCTGCTGATCCCGCCGTCGATCATCCTGATCGTCTACGGCGTGTCCGCCGAGGTTTCCATCGTCCAGCTGTTCATCGCGGGCATCCTGCCGGGCATCATGGTGGCGCTGCTGTTCATGGGCTACACCGGCGTCTGGTCGATCCTGCGGCCGGAAAAGGTGCCGGCCTACGACTTCAAGATGAGCTTCCTGGAGAAGCTGTCGGCGTCGCGCCGGCTGATCCCGGTACTGCTGCTGATCGGCTTCGTGATCGGATCGATCTACCAGGGCTGGGCGACGGCGACCGAGGCCGCGGCTTTCGGCGTGGCCGGTGCGCTGGTTCTGTCGGCGGTCACGGGTTCGCTGACGTGGAAGAGCTTTACCGACAGCCTCATGGGGGCCACGCGCACCTCCTGCATGATCGTGTTCATCATCGCGGGTGCGGCCTTCCTGTCGGTCGCGATGGGCTACACGGGCATTCCGCGCGCGCTGGCCGAGTTCATCCGCGACATGGAGCTGTCGCCCTATACGCTGCTGATCGCGCTGACCTTGCTGTTCGTCGTTCTGGGCTGCTTCCTCGACGGCATCTCGGTCGTGGTGCTGACCACGGCGGTGATCCTGCCGATGGTCGAGGCCGCGGGCATCGACCTCCTCTGGTTCGGCATCTACGTCGTTCTCGTCGTCGAGATGAGCCAGATCACGCCGCCCGTCGGGTTCAACCTGTTCGTGCTGCAGGGCCTGACAGGGCGAAACATCCTCTACATCGCCTATGCGGCGCTGCCGTTCTTCTTCCTGATGGTGGCGGCGGTGGCGATCCTGATCCTCGTCCCGGAGATCGCGACCTGGCTCCCCGCCAAGGCGACCGCCCGGCCCTGAGGAGACAGCCCGAACGCATATGCAGGAGTACATGGAGTGACCAGCGAGCAAGTGGGCGCGCCCGCGCGGCCGTGGCGCATCGGCGTCGACGTGGGCGGCACGTTCACCGACATGGTGATGGTGGACGCGGGCGGCCGCCTGTCGATCTTCAAGGTGCCGTCGGTGCCGTCCAATCCGGGCGAGGGGGTGCTGAACGCCGTCGCGCGCGCGGCGGAGCATTTCGGCATGGCCGTCGCCGACCTGCTGGCGGGCTGCCGGCTGTTCGTCCATGGCTCGACGGTGGCGACGAACACGGTGCTCGAAGGCAAGGGCGCGAAGGTCGGCCTGCTGACGACGGAGGGCTTCAGGGACAGCCTGGAGATCCGCCGCGGCATCCGCGAGAACCCGTGGGACCACCGCACGCCCTATCCGCCGGTCCTCGTGCCGCGCCACCTGCGCCGGCCGGTGCGCGGGCGCCTCGATCCGCAAGGGACGCAGGTCGCGCCGCTGGAGACCGCGGACGTGGCGGACGCCTGCCGGATCTTCGCGGAGGAGGGTGTGGAGTCGGTCGCGATCGGCTTCTTCAACAGCTACATCGATCCCCGGCACGAGCATGAGGCGGCAGAAGCGGTCGCCGCGCACTGGGACGGCGGCTGGGTGTCGGCGTCGGCGGACATCGCGCCGACCATCGGGGAGTACGAGCGCACCTCCACCGTCGTGATGAACGCCTATGTCGCGCCGCGCGTGGTCGGCTACCTGCGCGAGCTGAACCGGCGCCTGCGCGGCATGGGCCTGCCCGTGACGCTGCTGATGAGCCAGTCGAACGGCGGCGTCGTCTCGGTCGACCAGATCTCGGAGCGGCCGGTGAACCTCGTCCTCTCGGGCCCCGCGGCGGGCGTGGGCGCCATGAACCTCGTGGCCAATGCGCTGGGCGACGACAACCTCATCTCCATGGAGATCGGCGGCACCTCGTGCGACGTGGCGCTGATGAGCGGCGGACAGGTCGCGACGACCGACGCGCTGGAGATCGCGGGCTACCACCTCGCCAGTCCGTCGGTGGAGATCCACACGGTCGGCGCCGGCGGCGGCACCATCGCGGGCGTCGACGGCGCGGGCATGCTGTTCGCGGGACCGAAGGGGGCTGGCGCGCGGCCCGGTCCCGCCTGCTACGGCTTCGGGGGCGAGGAGCCGACGGTCACGGATGCGCAACTCGTCCTCGGGCGGCTGAAGCCCGGCGCCTACGCCGGCGGGTCGGTCACGCTCGACCGCGACCTGGCGCGCGAGGCGATCCGCACCCGCATCGCGGAGCCGCTGGGCTTGAGCGTCGAGGACGCGGCGGCGGGCGTCATCCGCCTCGTCGAGCAGCACCTGCTGCACGCGGTCGAGCGTATCTCGGTCCAGCGCGGCTTCGACCCGCGCCGCTTCACGCTGGTGCCCGCGGGCGGGGCGGGCCCGCTGCACGGGCCGACCGTGGCGGCAAGGCTGGGCGCGCGGCGCGTGTACGTCCCGCGCCAGGCGGGCGCGTTCTGCGCCATGGGCCTGCTGCAGTCGGATGTGCGGCAGGACTATGTGCAGGTGTTCATGCGGACGCTCGACGCGGACGTGGCCGGGGACGCCGAGGCAGGCTTCGGGGCGCTGGAGGCGCGGGCCGCCGAAACGCTGAAGGCCGAAGGGTTCGAGGGGGAGACGGCGCGGTTCCGCAGATCGCTCGACCTGCGCTACCAGGGCCAGCAATGGGACGTGCGCGTCGACCTGCCGGAGGGGGATGCGTTCGATCCGGCAGACGCGCGGGCGCTGTTCGAGCGGGAGTACGAGCGCCAGTTCGGCCATATCCAGCCCGGCGGCACGATCCGCATGACCGCGCTCAGGATCGCCGGGATCGGCGTGCTGCCGCCGCTGGAGCCCGCCCGCGCCGAGGCCGCGACCGGTGCGCCCCACCCGCGCGAGACGCGGTCCGTCTGGTTCGAGGACGGCTGGCACGACACGGCGGTCTACGAGGGCGCGGACCTGAAGCCCGGCCATGCCATCGACGGACCGGCCATCGTCGGCGAGCAGACCATGACCGCCATCGCGCGCCCCGGCGACCGGATCGAGGTCGACGCGGCGGGCAATTTCCTGATCCATCTTCGCGAGGGGGGAGGCCGGGCATGACCGCGACAGCTTCCAGCGCCGCGAGCACGGGCGAGGACCGGATCGACCCGGTCGTCCTCGCGCTCGTCCAGAACCGGCTCGACCATGTGGCCCACCAGATGGGCTGGGTGATGGTACGCACCGCGCGCAGCCCGATCTTCAGCCAGGCGCACGATTTTTCCTGCTTCATTACGGCCGCCGACGGCACGGTGGTGAGCCAGGCGGACGGAATCCCGATCCACACGGGCGGCGGCGGCTTCGCCGTGCGCGCCCTGCTGAAGGCGTTTTCCGGCGACATCGCGCCGGGCGACGTGTTCCTGCTGAACGACCCTTACGCGGCAGGCGGCAACCATCTGCCGGACTGGGTGATCGCGCGGCCCGTCTTTGCCGAGGGCGAACTCCTGGGCTTCACCTGCAACCGGGCGCACCAGTC
>JAJLJT010000112.1:0-3113 GCA_033844555.1 Alphaproteobacteria bacterium
CGACCTGCGCGCGCTGCCGCTGACGCGCAAGTCCGACTATCTGAAAAGCGTGGAGGCAGCGCCGCCCTTCGGCACCATGCTGGGGGTCGCGCCCGACGACGTGGTGCGGGTGCATTTTTCCTCCGGCACCACGTCGAAACCGTCGCCCGATTGCTGGACGGGCGCCGATGTCGAGCGCTGGGCCGACCTCTATGCCCGTCTCGCCTACAGCCACGGCGTACGCAAGGGCGACGTCTACCAGTGCCTGTTCAACTTCTCCTGGTTCGTGGGCGGGCTCGGCGCCTTCATGGCCTACCAGCGCATCGGCGCGATCTGCATCCCGGGCGGCAGCGGCGACAGCGAGCGCCAGATCGACACCATGTTCGAGTACGGTACGACCTGCACGACCTCGACGCCGTCCTTCATGGCGCACCTGGCGGAGGTCGCGCGCAAGATGGGCCGCGATCCGCGCCAGACCAAGGTTTCCAAGATCATGCTGGGGGGCGAACCCGGCGCGAACATCCCCGCCACGCGCCAGATGATCGAGGAGCTGTGGGACGCCAGGTGCTACGACGGCTATGGCAGCCTCGAGTTCCAGCCGATCGCCTGGGACTGCGCGGCGCAGAACGGGCCGCACCTGGTGGAGGATTTCGCCTTCGCCGAGGTGCTGGACCCCGACACCCACGAGCCCGTGGCCGACGGCACGCCGGGCGTTCTGGTGCTCACCCATCTCGACAAGCAGGCAACGCCGCTGGTGCGCTGGTGGACCGGCGACATGGTGGTGCGCGACCGGACGCCCTGTTCGTGCGGGCGCACGCATGCCCGCCTCGTCGGCGGCGTGCAGGGCCGGGCCGACGACATGATGGTCATTCGCGGGGTCAACGTGTTCCCCTCGGCGGTCGAGGAGGTGGTGCGCTCCACCCCCGGCACGACGGGCGAGTACCTGATCGTGCTCGACAAGGACACGCGCGATCCGAAGACGGGCTTCCTCACCGGCTTCAAGCTGCGCATCGAGGCGGCGAAGGGTGCGCCCGCCGACCTGAAGGAGCAGATGGCCGCAGCCGTGCGCACGCGCCTGCAGGTCCGCGCCATCGTCGAGGTGATGGCGGAGGGAGAGCTTCCCCGCTCCACCCACAAGGCCAAGCGCATCCTGCGCGAGGAGTGAGCCGATGACCGCCGCCGACTTCCGCCCCGTGCTGGCGCAGGACGCGCTCCGCGGGCACAGCGTGATCGTCACCGGCGCAGGCTCCGGCATCGGGCGGGCCATCGCGCTGCGGCTGCTGGCGCTCGGCGCCCGCGTCACGGGTGTGGGGCGCCGGGCGGAGACGCTGGAGGAGACGGGCCGCATGGCGGGCCCGGGCGCGGCCTATGCGGTCGAGGTCTGCGACGTGCGCGAGGCCGAAGCGGTCGAGGCGCTGGTCGCCCGCGTGGGCGAGGCGCACGGCCTCACCGGCCTCGTCAACAATGCGGGCGGGCAGTTCTTCGCCCGGGCCGAGGACATCTCGCCGCGTGGCTGGCAGGCGGTGGTGAACCTCAACCTCAACGCGGTCTTCGCGATCACGCGCGCGGCGCGGCCCTATCTCGAGGCTTCCTGCGGGGCGGTCGTCAACATGTCGCTGAGCCCGGTCGAGCGGGGCGCCATCGGCATGTCGCACTCGCTTGCGGCTCGGGGCGGCGTGCTGGCGATGACGCGGGCGCTGGCGCTCGAATGGGGCGGGCAGGGCATCCGCGTCAATTGCCTGGGTCCGGGCACGGTGCTGACACCCGCGCTCGCCGACGAGGCGCATGCCCCCCATGTCGCGAAATTGGTGGCGGGGGTGCCGCTGGGGCGTGCAACCTCGCCCGAGGAAGTGGCGGAGCTGACCGCGTTCCTCATCAGCCCGGCGGGCGCGCTGATGACCGGGCAGCTCATCCAGATCGACGGCGGCGCGCACCTCGGCGTGCCGGTCAACATGCTCGGGGAGGACGGCGCATGAGCAATTCGCTCTATTACGAGGATTTCGAGACCGGGCAGATCTTCAAGAGCCCCGCCCGGACCATCACCGAGGCGGACCTGACGATCTTCTCCATGGTCTCGGGCGACTGGAACCCGATCCATGTGGACGCGGAGTACGCCAAGACGACGCGCTTCGGCCAGCGCCTCGTCCATGGCGCGCTGGGCATCGCCATCATCACAGGCTTCTACGACCGGATCGGGGTGTTCGAGGATTCCGCGCTGGCGCTGCTCGGCATCCAGGACTGGCAGTTCAAGGCGCCGATCCTGATCGGCGACACGCTGCACATGGAAATGGAGATCGGCGAGAAGCGCCTGACGAGCAAGGGCGACGCTGGCATCATGGACCGCATCATCCGGCTGAAGCGCCACGACGGGACCGTCGTGCAGGAAGGCCGCATGGGCATCATGCTGAAGCTGAAGCCGAAGAGCTGAGCCAGGAAACGGGATGCGAGGGATGCAGGCGGACAGCGCAAGCGTGAACAAGATCGCGGCGCCGGAGGGGACGCTGACCGCCATGCTGGCGGCGCAGCCGGCGGACGCGACGGCGATCGTCTACGAGGGGGAGCGCTGGACCTTCGGCGCGCTGCAGGAGCTGAGCCGGAAGGCCGCCGGCGGGCTTGCGCGTCTCGGCATCGGGCCGGGCGACCGGGTTGCGATCTGGCTGCCCAATTGCGTCGCCTATGCCGCGACGATGCTGGGCTGCGCGCAGCTTGGCGCGGTGGCGGTCGCGGTCAACACGCGCTACCGCTCGGTCGAGGTCGAGGACATCGTGGGCCGCGGGCGCTGCAAGGCGCTGGTCTTCTGGCCGGGGTTCAAGAGCATCGATTTCGCAGGCATTCTCAAGGCAGTGGACCCGAAGGCTCTGACCACGCTCGAAACCCTCGTGGTCTATGACGAGGGGGGCGACGCGCCCGGGGACGTGGGCCTTCCAGGCATCGCGACGGTGCGATACGAGGACGTGATGTCGGCCCCGCCGCTGGCCGACTGCCACGGCACCCCGGACAGCCCGTGCAACATGTTCACGACCTCCGGCACGACGAAGAAGCCCAAGTTCGTCATGCACAAGCAGTCGGTCGTCGTACACCACGCGCGCGAGGTGGTGCGCGGCTTCGGCTATGGCGCGCCGGACGCGGTCATG
>JAJLJT010000113.1:0-4597 GCA_033844555.1 Alphaproteobacteria bacterium
CCTCAATAGAATGGGGGGGTCGTCACCCAGACGACGGTGCACGGAACTTCGGACGGGTTGCGAAACCCATGCGGCAGCTTGCTGGAAAAGCGGAAGCTGTCGCCTTCCTTCAGATCATAGACGTCTTCGTCGACGATCAGGGTGAGCTGGCCGCTCAGCACGTGGCCGCATTCCTCGCCGTCATGATGATAGAGTTCCTTGCCGGAGGAGCCGCCCGGTTCGACCTGGACAAGCACCATCTGAAGCTTTCCGCCAAGGTCGGGGGTCAGAAGCTCCTTGCGGATGCCTTTCTTGTCCAGGCGCAGCGTCTTGCGCCCGTTGGTCCGCACGATCCGGCCCCTTTCTTCGGGCGGCGCGTCGTCGGGCTCGCTGAAAACCCAGCCGATAGGGATGCGCAGCGCATTGCACAGGGCCTGGAGCGAGTTCAGGGACGGCGTGCTCAGGTTCCGCTCGACCTGGCTGACGAACGCGATGGACAGGCCGCTGGCGTCGGCGACCTGCTGGAGCGACAACCGGCGCTGTCTGCGGATGGTCCTCAGTTGCTCGCCGACCGAGCGGGTATCGCCAAGGCTGTCGGTGCTGCGTCTGCTGTTGGAAGGGGAGGATTTCGCCTTCTTCGGGTTGAGCATGTCGTCTCTCGCGAACCTTCTGCTCTGGTACGGGACGGCGCGGGATGGTGCGTCTTCTTGCATGCAGCGCAGACCGGGGACAATCGAAAATGCGACCGCGCGGCTGCTCGCCGACACCGGCGCAAAGCCGTTGCGCTAAAAAAACATGACAGAATTTTCACTCTGAGCATATGATGGTGCCAGCGTTTGTAGTGGACAGGGCAGGAAGTTTCCGGGCTGGCAATATATCAGGCATGCTTGTGCGCCGGTTTGGACGTGACATTGCGGCTATTCGCAATATAGCAGCATCAATGATCATATAAATGCCTCCGCGCATCTTTGTTTTGCGTGGTTTGGCGTGTCATTCTGTTTTAAACAGAAATATAAAACATGAAATGAGCAAACATTCACTTTGATTTTTCTTGCGATCAAGGTGGCCGTTTGCAAACATGCTCCCTGGCAACCTGAAGGGGAGCATGATGCGGTCCGTTGCAGACGCATCTGGCGAGGGTGTGGACTACTGGAATGCCTCGGCACGTCGTGCGTTGCGGGCGCTCTCCCGGTTCACGGGCGATCTCGACTGCGACGTCGCTGTGGTCGGAGGGGGCTTCACCGGGCTTTCCGCCGCGCATCATCTGGCCGAAGCCGGAGCAGACTTCGCGTTGTTCGAGGCTGGAACGATCGGCCGGGGCGCCAGCGGCCGGACAGCCGGAATGGCGGGCACCCGGTACAAGAAGGGGTGGGCGGCGCTCGCCGCGACGTATGGGACGGATGAGACGCGCCGGCTGCACGCGCTGATGGGCGAGGCGCACGCGACCTTGCAGCGGCTCGTCGCGGCGTATGGCGCGGAGGATGCGTTGCACGTCGGCGGCCAGCTCATTCCTGCGCATACGCCGGAGGCGCTGGACGCTCTGGCCGCCGATGCGGACTGGCTCAGACGGGAGGTCGGCGAGACGGTCGTGGAGATGCTGGACCGCGACGCGACCGAGCGCGCCGTCGGATCACGCGGCTACAGCGGCGCATGGTACGATCCGCGCGGCGGCGGCTTGCAGCCTGCGGAATTCCTGCGGGCCGTTGCTGGCGGACTGCATGACGCTGGCCAACGGCTGTTTTCCGAAACCCCGGTGACGTCCATCGAGGAGCAGGCGGACGGCGTGCTGCTGACGATGCCGGGCGGGCAGGTGCGCGCGCGACAGGTGATCCTCGCGACGAACGCCTACACGCCGCGGGGGCTCGTGGCGCCGGACGTGTCGCGCAGGCTGGTGCCGGTCGCGTCGTCGATCCTCGTCACCGCGCCGCTTTCGCGCAATGTCGCCGCGAGCATCCTTCCCGGCGGACGCGTCGCCTCCGACACCAAGCGGCTGCTGCACGCCTATCGCATCCTGCCGGGAGACCGTCTGCTGTTCAGCGGGCGGGCGGACATCACCGGGCGGCGCGCGAACGACCCGGCTGCCTACAAGGACCTCGAGGCCTGCCTGCGCGAGGCCTTTCCGCAGATTACCGCGCCGCAGATCGATTATCGCTGGTCCGGGTTCGTAGGCGTCACGCGCGACGGATTTCCGCACGTCGGCCGCGCGGGTGCGCGCATCGTCTATGCGATGGGGTACGGAGGGCGCGGTGTGGTGCTTTCCCACCTCCTCGGCGCCTATGCCGCGCGCATGGCGCTCGGCGAAGCCGTGAGCGCAGGACCGATGGGCGAGGACGGCTTCGAGCCCTGGCCCTTCCACGGGCTGCGCATCCCGGCAATGCAGGCGATGACGTGGCTCTACATGCAGCGCGACCGGCGCGACATCGCCCGGGCGCTCAATGCCTGATCCAGGAACCGACTACGGCCTTCACAACCGCGGGGACAGACGAAAACGATGACCAGTTCCATCCAATACGACATCGGAATCGACATCGGTGGCACCTTCACCGACGTTGTCTGCCGGCGCCCCGGCGAACCGATGCGCACGACCAAGATCATGAGCACGCGGCAGGATCCCAGCCAGGCGGTCATGCGCGCGGTCGGCTTCATGGTGGAGAATTGGGGCATCGCACCTGAGGACGTCGGGCACTTCCTGCACGGCACGACCGTCGCCACCAATGCCGTGCTGGAACGCAAGGGCGCCCGCATCGGCCTTCTGACGACGGAAGGCTTCAAGGACGTGCTGGAGATCGGGCGCCAGATGCGCCACGCGCTCTACGGCGTGATCCTCGAACCGGAAACCCCGATCTTCCTCGCGCCGGGCAAGTACCGCAAGGAAATCCCGGGCCGCATCGACGCCAAGGGGCAGGAGGTGACGCCGCTCGACGAGGACGCGGTGCGCCAGGCCGTCCGGGAGTTGAGGGACGCCGGCGTCCAGGCAATCGCCGTCTGCTACATCTTCTCCTTCCAGAACCCCGCGCACGAGCAGCGCACCCGCGAGATCATCGCCGAGGAGGCGCCGGACCTTATGGTCTCGATCTCCAGCGATGTCGACCCGGCCTTCCGGGAGTACGAACGCACGGTCGTCACCAGTTTCGACGCCTACATGAAGCCCGTGATCGACCGCTACATGGAGCAGATCGAAGGCGGTCTCGGAAAGGCGGGCATCGGCTCGCCCCTGCAGGTCATGCAGTCGCGGGGCGGTCTGTCGATCTCCGCCGTGGCGCGCAAGCGGCCCGTCCGCCTGTTCATGTCGGGTCCCGCGGCTGGTGTGATCGGGGGCACGATCGTCGGCAAGATGGCCGGCTCGCTCAATCTCATCACCGTCGATATCGGCGGGACGAGTTGCGACATCGCGCTCGTCGACAACGGCCAGCCGGTCATCCGTCCGGAAGGGCGGATCGACGGCTACACGGTGCGGGTGCCGATGGTCGACGTGAACGCCATCGGCTCGGGCGGCGGCAGCATCGCATGGCTCGACGCGGGCGGCGGCCTGCGCGTCGGCCCGGAATCCGCCGGCGCCGATCCGGGACCGGCAGCCTATGGCAAGGGCGGGGAGAACCCGACCGTCACCGACGCCTCGCTGGTTCTGGGCTATCTCGACCCGTCCTATTTCGCCGGGGGCACGGTGTCGCTCGATACCGAAAAATCGCGCGAGGCGATCCTCGAGAAGATCGCCAAGCCGCTTGGCCTCGGCCTCGAAGAAGCCGCGCTCGGCATCCACCGCGTCGTCAACGCGCAGATGGTGGAGGGGATCCGGCTCGTATCCATCCGCCAGGGCCTCGACCCGCGCCGTTTCGCCCTCGTCGCGCTGGGCGGCGGCGGTCCGGTCCATGCGACGGCGCTGGCGAGCGAGCTGAAGATCGGCACCGTGGTGATCCCGCGCTACCCGGGCGTGCTGTCCGCGGCGGGGCTGCTTGCCGCCCCCATCGAGCACGAGGTCGCCGCGGCATTCCCCATGCCGCTGGAGGGTCTGACGGTCGAACGGCTGAAAGAAGCGCTCGGCAATCTCGACACGCAATGCGCGGAACTGATGGCGCACGAAGGGGTCGAGCCGTCGGAGGTGCGCATCAGCTACTCCGCCGACATGTGGTACCAGGGCCAGTCCTACTCCCTGGAGGTGCCGATCCACCTGGAAGATCCGGATCCGATCAAGCGCCTCTACGCGGACTTCCTGAAGGTGCACGACCGGGTCTACGGCTATGCCTCCGAGGCGCCGGCCGGGATCGTCAACCTGCGCACCATTCACTCCGCCCTCGGTTCCGACTCGCTGGGAGAGGGGGCCTATGCGGCGGGCACGGGCGCGCCCGTGAAGGGGGACCGCACGATCCGCACCGCCGCGGCGCCGGGCGGTGTCGTCGCGAAGATCTACGAGCGCGCGAACATGCCGGTCGGCTTCCGCTTCGAGGGGCCCGCCATCGTCGAGCAGGCCGACACCACAACCGTCGTCGAGCCTGGCTGGCGGGGCGAGATGCTGGGCGACGGCAATCTCGTGCTCACCGCTTCGGAAGGAGGCAGCTGACCATGGCCGGCATCATTCCGCACGAGGTCGACCCGATCCTGCTGGAGGTCGTCCGCAACA
>JAJLJT010000114.1:0-2237 GCA_033844555.1 Alphaproteobacteria bacterium
GGCGGCCAGCTTCAGGACGGCCTGCTCGACGTCATCGCCTTTGCGGCGGGCATCCCGATCCCGGCGGTGAGCCAGCTCGAGGTGCAGACCGACGTGAACATCATCGAGTTCACGGCCGACGAGCAGAAGAAGGTCATGGACGCCTTCCCGGTGTCGGACTTCACGATCCCGGCCACCACCTACAAGAGCCTCAGCGCGGACGCCCGCGCGGTGTCGATGTGGAACTTCGCCATCGCCAATTGCGCCCTGCCGGAGGACTTCGTCTACGAGGTCACCAAGGTGGTGATGGAGAACAACGACAAGATGGTCTCCATCCACAAGGCGGCCCGCACCACGGTGAAGGAGAACGCAACGAAGAACACCTTCATCCCGTGGCACCCGGGCGCGGCGCGCTGGTACGAGGAAAACGGGATCGATATTCCCGACAACCTCATCAAGAAGTAAGCTCGAACGACACGGGCACAGGCGGGCGGGCCGTCCCCGGCGGGGAGGGACCCGCCCGTTTCCCGCTGCGGGGCGCGGCGGCAAACGGGGGTGATGCCGATGGCTGAGGAAACGCGCACCGGGGTCGAACCCGGCGAGGAAACGCCGGCGGACCGGATCCATGCCGAAGGCGTGGACGAGGAGCCGGTCGAGGCCAACCGCCGCCTGTTCGAGGGTTGGACGCTCGGCGCGGTGATGACCTTCGCCGCGGTCTATTCCGCCTTCCACATCGTCTCGCTCAACGTCTATCCGCTGGAGACCTGGACCTTCCGCATCGTCCATGTCGCGGGCGCGCTGATGCTGGGCTTCCTGCTGTTCTCCGGCGCGCGGTTCGCGGGTGCGGGGGAGGAGGGGCGCAAGCCGGTCTGGACCACCTGGGCCTCGTGGCTGTTCATGCTGCCCGCGCTCTATGCGCTCGTTCAGACGGGCCTCATGCAGCAGGCCATCTCGGGCGGCGCCATGCGGATCGAGCCGCACGTCGAGACCTGGCATTACGGCTGGCCGCTGATCGCGGCGACGGCGGGGGGCATCGTGCTCTCCTGGCTGCACCGGCGCGACCGGGCGGTGCTGGCCGCGCCCGACGCGGTGCTGATGGTCGCGGCGGTCGCGGTCGCGAGCTATTTCCTCGTCGTCTACAACACGCCGCTGCGCATGAGCACGGGCACGCCCTTCGCGCCCATCGGCATTTCCTTCGCGGCGATCGCGGGCAGCGCGCTCATCATGGAACTGACGCGCCGGGTCGCGGGCCTCGCGCTCGTGGCGATTGCGGTGATCTTCCTCGTCTATGTGTTCGCGGGCCCCTACATGCCCGGCTTCCTCGGCTATCCGGGGCTTTCGGTCGCGCGCTTCTTCAGCCAGGTCTACACCGACGCCGGCATCCTGGGGCCGACGACGGCGGTGTCGTCCACCTACATCATCCTGTTCATCATCTTCGCGGCCTTCCTGCAGGCCTCGAAGGTCGGCGACTATTTCGTGAACTTCGCCTTTGCGGTCGCGGGCCGCGCGCGGGGCGGCCCGGCCAAGGTGGCGATCTTCGCCTCCGGCCTCATGGGCATGATCAACGGGACGAGCGCGGGCAATGTCGTCGCCACCGGCTCGCTGACCATTCCGCTGATGAAGAAGGTCGGCTACGCCAAGCGCACGGCGGGCGCGGTCGAGGCCGCGGCCTCCACCGGCGGGCAGATCATGCCGCCGATCATGGGGGCGGGCGCCTTCATCATGGCGGAGATCACCGGCATCCCCTACACCGACATCGCCATCGCGGCGATCATCCCGGCGATCCTCTATTTCATCTCGGTCTATTTCATGGTGGACCTCGAGGCCGCCAAGACCGGGATGCGCGGCATGCGCGACGACGAGTTGCCGCTCGTCAAGCAGATGCTGAAGCAGATCTACCTGTTCATCCCCATCGTGATCCTGATCGTGGCGCTGTTCGTCGGCTATTCGGTGATCCGGGCGGGCACGCTCGCGACCGCGGCGGCGGCGGTGGTCAGCTGGCTGACGCCGCACCGCATGGGGCCGGTGCGCATCTTCAAGGCGCTGGAGCTTGCGGGCGTCATGTCGGTGCAGATCATCGCGGTCTGCGCCTGCGCGGGCATCATCGTGGGCGTCATCTCGCTCACGGGCGTGGGCGCGCGCTTCTCCTCGCTGCTGCTGAACCTCGCGGAGGCGAGCCAGCTTCTGGCGCTGATCTTCGCCATGCTGATCTCGATCCTGCTCGGCATGGGGATGCCCACGACGGCGGCCTATGCGGT
>JAJLJT010000115.1:0-3139 GCA_033844555.1 Alphaproteobacteria bacterium
ACCTGCTGCGGGCAGATGTAGTGGATGTGGGCGTCGAACCCGCCCGCGGTCAGGATCTTGCCCTCGCCCGCGATGACCTCGGTGCCCGGTCCGATCACGATGTCGACGCCCGGCTGGATGTCCGGGTTTCCGGCCTTGCCGATGGCGGCGATGCGCCCGTCGCGCAAGGCCACGTCGGCCTTCACGATCCCCCAATGGTCGACGATCAGCGCGTTGGTGATGACCGTGTCGGCGCTGCCGGAGGCCCGCGTCGCCTGCGACTGGCCCATGCCGTCGCGGATCACCTTGCCGCCGCCGAACTTCACCTCCTCGCCGTAGATCGTGCGGTCCTCCTCCACCTCGACCCACAGGTCGGTGTCGGCGAGCCGGACCCGGTCCCCCACCGTCGGCCCGAACATGGCGGCATAGGCCGCGCGCCCGATGCGAAAGGCCATCAGAGATCCCCCATGATCTTGCCCTGGAAGCCGAACACGCGCCGCGCGCCGGAGAGCGGCACGAGCGTCACCTCGCGCGTCTGGCCCGGCTCGAACCGGATGGCCGAGCCTGCTGGAATGTCGAGGCGCATCCCGCGCGCCGCCTCCCGGTCGAAGTCGAGCGCGCCGTTCACCTCGAAGAAATGATAGTGCGAGCCGACCTGCACCGGCCGGTCGCCAGCGTTCGCCACGTCGAGCGTGCGCGTCTCGCGGCCCGCGTTCAGTTCGATCTCTCCGGCGGGCGTGACGACCTCGCCGGGGATCATGGCTGCCTCCGCGCCGCCGCCCGCCGCCGCAGGGCGCGTACGCCGAGGGTCGCGGCAACGAGCACGACGACGCCCGCACCCGCGATCGCGAACCCGTGGTCGAGACCGCCCAGGAACTGGGCCAGAAGCGATGCGCCCTCGCCGTGCCCCGGATGGGCGTGCGCCAAGGACGGTGCGGCGGCGGCGAGAAGCGCCAGTTGGGCGGCCTTGCGGATCATGTGGTTTCCTCCTGTCGGATCGGCTGGTGAACGGTGACGAGCTTGGTGCCGTCGGGGAAGGTCGCCTCGACCTGGACGTCGTGGATCATCTCGGCCACGCCCTCCATCACCTGGCCGGCGCGGACGACATGAGCGCCCGCTTCCATCAGGTCGGCGACGGTGCGTCCGTCGCGCGCGCCCTCGACCACGAAGTCGGTGATCAGCGCGACCGCCTCCGGATAGTTGAGCTTCACGCCGCGCTCCAGCCGCCGGCGCGCGACCATCGCGGCCATGGACACGAGCAGCTTGTCCTTTTCCCGTGGCGTCAGCTTCACGGTCTCATCCTCCCCCGTCAGATCGACCAGACGCGCGGCACGTGCGCGCCGAGCGCGTCCAGAACCCGCAACAATGCCCGGCGCAGGTCCTGCCCGCCGCGTGCGACCGCCCGCACCGCCAACATCCCGTCCCAGGCGCTTGCGCCGGCCACCGCCGGCACATCGTCCAGCGCGGTGCGGACCGTGTCCAGCCGCGCCTCGGCATCCGGCGCGATCAGCAGCAGGCTCGCGAACGCGCACGCGCCGCCCAGCGTCGCTGCACCGGCCGTCGCGGCCCCGACCTCCCCGCCGATGCGCAGGTCGTCGGCATAGACGAGGCGGCCTTCGCGCCGCACCCGCCAGCGGTCGCGCAAGGCGCCCGCCCGTACCGTCTCCCCGTGCGCCGTGCGGCCCAGCACCATGGCCTCGCACAGCAGGACCGTCGCGTCCGCGGCCATCTCCACGTCCAGCGTCCGGGCAAGCTGCCCGCGGTCGAACAGGATCGTTTCCTGGGGCAGCCAGAGGAGGCGCGCCCCACGGCCCGCCGCCAGGCGCACGGCGAGGCGCGCCTCGCCGCCGGGAGAGCGGTAGACCTTCTCCGCCGCCTGGGTGGCGAGCGTCAGCGCCGCGCCGTCGCCTGCCGCGATCTCCGCCGCGAAGCGGTCGCCGCCCGTGACCCCGCCCGCCGTGTTGATGAGCACCGCCTCGCACTGCCCGCCCTCGAAGACGCGGGGAAACCGCAGCTTGAAGGAGCCTTGCTGAAAGGCCTCGCGCAGCACCGTTCGCCCGCCGCTCCGCGCGACCGACAGGCGCGCCTCGCCGTACGCCCGCTCCAGCGCCGCACCGGGGTCCGCACCCGCGTCAGACAGTGAGGTGACCGCGTACATCCTCCTCCACCATTTCCCCGGCGGCGCCCGACAGGACGATCTCGCCCCGGTCCATCACGGCGAACCGGTCGGCCAGATCCCGCGCGAAGTCGAAGTACTGCTCCACCAGCAGGATCGCCATTCCGCCGCGGTCGCGCAAGAACGCAATCGCGTGGCCGATGTCCTTGATGATGGAGGGCTGGATGCCCTCGGTCGGCTCGTCGAGCACCAGGAGGCGCGGCCGCGTCACCAGCGCCCGGCCGATGGCAAGCTGCTGCTGCTGCCCGCCCGACAGGTCGCCGCCCCGGCGCCCGCGCATGCTGTCGAGCACGGGGAACAGTTCGAACACCTCGTCCGGGATCGTGCGCTTCTCGCTCCTCGGCAGCGCCGCGAAACCCGTCTCCAGGTTCTCCTGCACGCTCAGCAGCGGGAAGATCTCGCGCCCCTGCGGGACATAGGCGATGCCGCGCCGCGCCCGCTCGTAGGCGCGCAAGGGGCCCAGCGTCTCCCCCTCCCACACGATGCGGCCGCCGGAGACCGGGTGCTGGCCGACGATGGCCTTCAGCAGCGAGGTCTTGCCCACGCCGTTGCGGCCCATCAGGCAGGTGACCTGGCCCGGTTCCGCCGTCAGCGAGACGCCCTTCAGCGCCTGCGCCGCGCCATAGTGGAGGTCGACGTCCTCGACGCTCAGCATGTCCGTCTGTCCCCTTTCACCGGCCCAGGTAGACCTCGATCACGCGCGGGTCTGCGGACACGTGGTCGAGCATCCCCTCGGCGAGGACCGAGCCCTCGTGCAGCACCGTCACCTTCACGCCCAGCGCGCGCACGAAGACCATGTCGTGCTCGACGACCACGACGGATTGCGTCCTGGCGATGTCCTTGAGCAGGATCGCCGTCTGCTCCGTCTCCGCGTCGGTCATGCCGGCGGCCGGCTCGTCGACCAGCAGCAGCTTCGGCTCCTGCGCGAGCAGCATGCCGATCTCCAGCCATTGCTTCTGGCCGTGGCTGAGGTTGGCCGCGCGC
>JAJLJT010000116.1:0-9644 GCA_033844555.1 Alphaproteobacteria bacterium
CCCTTCTGCGCATCGACCAGCAGGACAACCACGTCGGCGTCGTGCGCGCCCGACCAGGCCGCGTGCACCATCGCCCGGTCGAGGCGGCGCTTCGGCTGAAAGATCCCGGGCGTGTCCACGAACACGATCTGCGCTGCGTCGTGCATCAGCACGCCGCGCACCTGTATGCGCGTCGTCTGCACCTTGCGGCTGACGATGGAGATCTTCTGGCCCAGGATGCGGTTCAGCAGCGTCGACTTGCCCGCGTTGGGCGCGCCGATCAGCGCCGCGAAGCCCGCCCGCGTCGTCTCTGCACTCGTTTCGGTCATGCGTTTCCGTTCGCCTCGATGGCTTCCAGCATCCGTTGCGCGGCCGCCTGTTCGCCCGCCCGGCGGGAGGAGCCGCTGGCCCTCGCCTCGGGATATCCCCTGACCCGGACCGCGACCGTGAACACGGGTGCATGGTCGGGACCCTCGCGGCCGACAACCTCGTAGTCCGGGACGCCCAGCCCGCGGCCTTGCGTCCATTCCTGCAATGCGTTCTTCGGGTCGCGCGGCGGCTGCGCCACGCCGTCAAGATAGTCCGCCCACAGCCGCAGCACCATTGCCCGCGCGATATCGAAGTCCGCGTCCAGCAGCACCGCCGCGATGAGCGCCTCGCACGCATCGCCCAGGATCGCGGGCTTCTCGCGCCCGCCCGTTTCCTTCTCGCCCGGCGAGAGCCGCAAGACCGGCCCGATCCCGACCGCCTTTGCCACCTCCGCGCAGGTTTCCTTGCGCACCAGCGCGTTGAGGCGCGACGCGAGCCCGCCCTCCTCTTCGCGCTCGAAGCGCCGGAACAGCGCCTCCGCGATCACGAGGTTGAGCACCCGGTCGCCCAGGAACTCAAGCCGTTCGTTCGACTGCTCGCCCTCGCGGCTGGAATGCGTCAGCGCGCGGGTCAGAAGCGCGCGGTCCGAGAACCGGTAGCCGATTGCAGATTCCAGCGGCTCCGTCACCTCCGGCGAGAGCGTGACCGTCTTGCGCCGCCTCATCCGACGCCGTCGAAGAAGCGCGAGAAGCGCAGGTCGAAGGGCCACTTCCACACTTCCCAGAAGTGCGTGTCGCCGTCGAGCGAGAAGAAGATGATTTCCGCCCGGCCGATCAGGTTCTCCGCCGGGATGAAGCCCACCGCCGACAGGAAGCGGCTGTCCTGGCTGTTGTCGCGATTGTCGCCCATCGCGAAATAATGGCCCTCGGGCACCTCGTAGACCGGCGTGTTGTCCGCCGGGCTGCGGCCCTCGTCCAGCGTCATGTAACTGCGGCCGCCGGGCAGCGTCTCCCGGAACATCGCGATCTGGCGCGGCTCGCCGAAGCGGCCCTTGTCGGCGAAGCTGCCTGCGGGTTCGCGCTTTACGGGTTCGCCATTGATGTGCAGGACGCCGCCGATCATCTGCAAACGGTCGCCCGGCAGGCCGACGATACGCTTGATGTAGTCCTTGCTCGTGTCCGTCGGCAGGCGGAACACCGCGACGTCGCCCCGCTCCGGCGTGCCTTCGAAGATGCGGCCGGAAAACACGTCCGGCCCCCACGGCAGCGAGAAGCGGCTGTAGCCATAGGAATACTTCGAGACGAACACGTAATCGCCGACCAGCAGCGTCGGCAGCATCGAGCCGGAGGGGATATTGAACGGCTGGAACAGGAACACACGGATCAACATCGCGATCAGCAGCGCATAGAGAACCGTCTTCACGACCTCGCCCGCGGACTCGCCCGATCGCGCCGGCTTGGCCGGCGCGGACGTCATGTCGCCCATCGCGCCGCTCCGCTCGTCGTCGTCCGCATCGCCCTTGCTCATGATGTCGTATCCCGGCTTCCTGTTCCGAAGGAAGGAACGCGCGGCATAAGGCCGGTCGCCCCTTCCCCTGTCAACCCGCCGATGATGGCGCGGGCATGGCCATGATGACGACCATGGCCTCGGCCAGCGGGTACTCGTCCGTGATCGTCAGGTGAATGTCCGCGGCCATCCCGGCGGGTACGAGGCTGTCCAGGCGGGCCTTCGCTCCGCCGGTCAGGCGCATCGTCGGGCGCCCGCCCGGCAGGTTGACGACGCCCATGTCGCGCCAGAACACGCCGTGCCTGAACCCGGTCCCGAGCGCCTTCGCGCACGCTTCCTTGGCCGCGAACCGCTTGGCATAGCTTGCCGACCGCATCCGCCGCCGGTCGGATTTCGCCCGCTCTACCTCCGTAAAGACCCGCTGCAGGAACCGGTCGCCGAACCGGTCGATCGTCTGCTCGATCCGGCGGATGTCGCACAGGTCGTTGCCGATGCCCAGGATCATCGTGCCCTTACGCCGTCCGCGCGCCGGCCGCACCCGCGCGCGCCTCGTCCATCAGGGCGCGCATCCGCTTGATGGCGCTGTCCAGCCCGGAAAAGATCGCCTCGCCGATCAGAAAATGCCCGATGTTCAGCTCCATCACCTGCGGCAAGGCGGCAACCGGCCCGACCGTATCGAACGCCAGCCCGTGGCCGGCGTGGACCTCCAGCCCTTGCCGCGCGCCCTCCTCGGCGGCTGCGGCGATGCGCGCCAGTTCCGCCTTCGCGCGCTCCTTCTCGCCGGCGTTCCAGGCCTCGCAATAGGCGCCCGTGTGCAGTTCGATCACCGGCGCGCCCAGCGCGTTCGCCACCGCGATCTGCACGGGATCGGGATCGATGAACAGCGAGACGCGGATGCCGGCCTTCTTCAGTTCCGCGATATAGGGCCGAAGCTGGCGATGCTCGGCCGCGACGTCGAGGCCGCCCTCGGTCGTGCGCTCCTCGCGCTTTTCCGGCACCAGGCAGCTTGCATGCGGGCGGTGCCGCAGCGCGATCTCCAGCATCTCCTCGGTCGCCGCCATCTCCAGGTTCAGCGGCAGGTCGATCTCGCGGGTGAGCCGCGTGATGTCCTCGTCGCCGATGTGGCGCCGGTCTTCGCGCAGGTGCGCGGTGATGCCGTCGGCGCCCGCGGCCGCCGCAGCGCGCGCCGCGCGCACGGGATCGGGGTGCGCCCCGCCGCGCGCATTGCGGATCGTCGCCACGTGATCGATGTTGACGCCGAGCCTCAGCTTGCCCGCCTGCGCCGCCATTGCGCCCTACCTCCGTCTGTTCCGCATCTTCGCGGGCCTCAGACTACTCGCCGGGATGCGCCCGCGTCGAGAGCAGCGAGCGCCGCCGCGCTTCCAGTTTCGCGCGCCTGCGCACCTGGTAGACCCCGACGACATAGCGCACCGGCCAGTAGAGCGCCGCCGCCGTCGCCGTCCCCAGAAGGAGGCCGCCGATCGTCATGGGCAGAAGCAGCGGGCCGAGAAGCTCCATCGGCCTGTGCATCAGCACCTCGAACGACGGGTGCAGCGGCAGCTTTTCCACCGTTCCGCGGCCGAGCACGATGTTGCCCACGTTGAACGTCCCAAGCCAGATGAACGGGAAGGTGAACGGGTTTCCGACCGCCGTGCCGAAGGCGGAGGCGAGCAGGCTTCCGCCCACCAGCCAGGCGAGCACGCCCGCCAGGATGAAGTGGAACCCCATGTACGGGGTGAACGAGGCGAGCGCCCCGCACGCCACCCCGATTGCCACCCGGTGCGGCGTATCCTGGATGCGCGAGACCCGGTGCCAGACATACCGCATCCACCGCTTCAGGCCGCCCTGCGGCCAGAGCCAACCGGCGATGCGCTTGTAGAGTGGCGGTCGGTTTCTGCGTCCAAACATCCGGGGTTTACGACTTCAACGTGCGGCTGCCGGGCTTCTCGACCGGCATCGCGGCCAGAGCCTCGGGAAGCTTATCGGCCTCATATGTGGGAATGCTTAAGGCCAGAAGCGAGACATAGGGCACACCCAGATCGACCGTGCCGTTCGACCGGTCGACCAGCGAGGCCGCGCCCACCACCTCCCCGCCATAGGCGCGGATCGTGTCCATGCACTCCCGCGAGGACAGGCCCGTCGTCACCACGTCCTCCACCATCAGGCAGCGCGCGCCGGGTGCGATGTCGAAGCCGCGGCGCAGCGCGAACGTTCCCTCCACGCGCTCGGTGAAGATCGCGGGCACGCCCAATTGCCGGCCCATCTCGTATCCCACCACGACGCCCCCCATCGCGGGCGAGACCACCAGGTCGATATCCGGCAGCTCCGCGCGCACCTTCTGCGCCAGCGCCGCGCACAGGCGCTCGGCCCGCTTCGGATCCATCAGCACCCGCGCACACTGCATGTAGGTCGGGCTGTGCAGCCCCGAACTGAGGACGAAATGCCCCTCCAGCAGCGCGCCTGCCGCCCGGAATTCCGCCAGCACCTCGTCCTTCGTCATGGGCCTGCCCCCTCGCCTGCCAATTCCCCCTGCCGGACCTGCTCCGCCGGAACCGCCCGTTCGCCGCGGTCGCGGCTGACCTTCGTGACCACCTGCATCGCTCTCAGCGCCGCCTTGATGTTTTCCAGGTGCTTGAGGCCGCGCACCTCGATGTCGATGGACATCGTGAATACGTCCGGATTGCGGCGGTCCACGTGCAGATCGTCGATATTCCCGTCGTTGCGGGCGATGACATTCGCCACCGCACCCAGTGCCCCCTTCTCGTTCACCACCTCGACCTGGAGTCTGCCGGCGAAGATCGCGTTCTTTTCCTCCGCCTGGTCCCAGGCGAGATCGAGCCAGCGTTCCTCCTCGTCGAAATACTCCGGCAGGCGGGCGCAGTCGATGGTGTGGACCGTCACGCCGTCGCCCGGCGTAAAGATGCCGACGATACGGTCGCCCGGGATCGGATGGCAGCAGCTGCCGAGATGCAGCGCGTGGCCAGGGACGAGCCCGCGGATCGGAATCGCCGGAAGGCTCTCGCCCGACGCAATCGCGCCCGGCTCACTGCCACCCTCGCGCGCGCGCCGCGTCTCGGGATAGACGGTGCCCAGCACGTCGTCCTCGCCCACCATGCCTTGCCCGACCTGCAGGAAGACCTCGTCCGTGCTGGGGACCTTCAGCCGCGGCAACGCGCTGCCGACCGCCTTGTCGGAAAACTCGACGCCCGCCTTCTCGAAAGCGCGCTCCAGGATGCGGCGGCCGAGGCGGATATATTGCTCCCGGCTCTTCATCCGGGCATAGCGCCGGATGGCCGAGCGCGCCTTGCCCGTGACCGCGAACGATTCCCACGTCGGCGAGGGCGATTGCGCGTCCGACAGCAGGATCTCCACCTGGTCGCCGTTCTGAAGGACGGTCGGCAGCGGCACCCGCTGGCCGTTCACCTTGGCGCCGACGCACTTGTTGCCGACGTCGGTGTGCACGGCATAGGCGAAGTCGACGGGCGTCGCCCCGCGCGGCAGACCGATCAGGTCGCCCTTCGGCGTGAAGCAGAACACCTGGTCGTGGAACATCTCCAGCTTGGTGTGCTCGAGGAACTCCTCCGCCGTGTCGCCCTGCTCCAGCATGAAGACCAGCTCGCGCAGCCATTCATAGGCGCGGATCTCCCGCGGGGCCGCCCTCGCGCCTTCCTTGTAGTTCCAGTGCGCGGCGACCCCGCGGTCGGCGATCTCCTCCATCGCCTGCGTGCGGATCTGGATTTCCACGCGCTGCTTCTCCGGCCCGATCACCGTCGTGTGCAGAGAGCGGTAGCCGTTGCGCTTCGGCGTCGAGATGTAGTCCTTGAACCGGCCCGGCACGAAGGCCCAGGTGCGGTGGATGTGCCCCAGCGCGTCGTAGCAGGTGTCGACATCGTCCACGATGACGCGGAAGCCGATCAGGTCCGACAGCTGCTCGAACGCGATGGTCTTGCGTTCCATCTTCTGCCAGATCGAATAGGGACGCTTCTCCCGCCCCTTGACCTTCGCCTCGATGCCCTTCTCCGCCAGCAGCGCGCTCAGCGCGTCGGCGATGCGGCTGACGACGCCGCCGTCCTGCTCACGATGGCGGGCGAGACGGGCGAGGATCTGCTCGCGTGCATCCGGGTTCAGCTCCGCGAACGCCAGATCCTCAAGCTCGTCGCGCATCCCCTGCATGCCGATGCGGCCGGCCAGCGGTGCATAGATCTCGATCGTTTCCTCGGCGATGCGCCGCCGCTTCTCCGGCTTGGAGATGAAGTGCAGCGTGCGCATGTTGTGCAGCCGGTCGGCAAGCTTCACCAGAAGCACCCGGATGTCGTTCGACATGGCCAGGATCAGCTTGCGGAAATTCTCGGCCTGCTTGCTGTGTTCCGACGTCAGTTCGAGCTGGGAGAGCTTCGTCACCCCGTCCACCAGCGCGGCGATCTCCTCGCCGAACACACGCAGGATATCCTCGTGCGTCGTCTCGGTGTCCTCGATCGTGTCGTGCAGCAGCGCGGTCACGATCGTGGCGTCGTCGAGCCTGAGGTCGGTCAGGATCGCCGCGACTTCCAGGGGATGCGAGAAATAGGGATCGCCGCTCGCACGCTTCTGGGAACCGTGCGCGCGCATCGCGAAGACATAGGCCCGGTCGAGAAGCCCCTCGTCGACATCCGGATGATAGGTACGGACGCGATCGACAAGCTCGTACTGGCGGATCATGCGGCGCCCCTCGCCTGCGGGGCCGCCGTCAGGGGCCGCCGCGCGCCGGTGGCCTCATGCGCGGCCGCGCCGTCTGCGCCCCGTTCAGTCGTCGCTGTCCGCCCCGGTGTCGTCATCGCCCTCGGTGTCCGCTTCGGCCTCGCCGCCGCCCGAGGGGGCCGCCCCGACGCCCAGCTCACCGCGCAGCGCCTTCAGCAGCATCTCTTCGGTCAGCCCGTCTTCCTCGCCGCCTTCCTCGCTCATCAGCAGCGACAGGTCGTCATCCTCCGGCTCGTCCACCTCGACGTGCTTCTGGAGGCTCTCGACCAGGCTGTTGCGCAGGTCTTCCGGCGTCTTGGTCTCTTCCGCGATCTCGCGGAGCGCCACGACCGGGTTCTTGTCGTTGTCACGGTCGATGCTCAGCGGCGCGCCGGACGAAATCTCGCGCGCACGATGCGCCGACAGAAGAACCAGTTCGAAACGGTTGTCGACCTTGTCGATGCAATCTTCAACGGTAACGCGGGCCATGGGGGTCTGCCTCGTGCGCTCGGGGTCCGTGCCGCCTTGTCCGCAGGTTCGAATTCCTGCGCTGCAAGGCAAGACATAAGGGTCCGCCGTCCCGGGGACAAGCGGGTCAAGTGGTGGCGTCTAGCGCGCGGGCGCCTTCGCTGTCAAGGACTTCGGGGGGCTCGTGCGGCCCCAGCGCGGCGATCATCTCGTCGGGGCTGGCCCCTGTCACCGGATGCCGCCAGCCGGGTGCGGCATCGCGTAGCGGATAGAGCACGAAGGCACGCTGATGCAGGCGGGGGTGCGGCAGGATCAGCGGCCGCGAGAGCGCGGGCGCGCCCGGCGTAACGATGCCTCCCCCCGGCCAGTCCGCCGGCTGCACCCGTCCCGCGACGTCGAGCAGGTCGAGGTCGAGGGTGCGCGCCTCCCATGTCACGCGCCGGGTCCGGCCGAAGGCGCGTTCGACCTCGTGCAGCGCGTCGAGGGCTGCCTCGGGCGCGATGCCCGCCGGGATCTCCGTGCGGGCAACCGCATTGACGAAGTCCGGCTGCCCGGTCGGCGGCACCGGCGCGGTGCGGTAGAGGTGCGACACCGCCACGATCCGCCACCCCCGCCCGCGCAGCGCGTCCAGCGCGCGCGCCAGCGTGACCGGAGGCGATCCTGCCGGCGACGGCAGGTTCGCGCCCAGCGCGATCAGCGAAGAAATATTTCCATCGTGCGCGCCGATCATGTATCGAAACGCCGTCCGGGCATTCTTCCGCGAGACGCTTGATGCGCCGGAACCCGCGCGTCTCGTGCATTGTTTGACCGATTTGGCATGGTGGGCACTTTGGACATCTACCCTCACGAACGGATCGCGGTTTTCATCGACGGCTCGAATCTGTACGCCGCCGCGCGCTCGCTCAACCTCGACATCGACTACCGCCGGCTTCGGGCGCATTTCGGGGCGCAGGGCCGTCTCGTGCGCGCGTTCTATTATACGGCAATCATGGAGGATACGGAGTATTCGCCGCTCCGTCCGCTGGTCGACTGGCTCGACTACAACGGCTACATGATGGTGACGAAGCCCACGAAGCGCTTCACCGACGCCCAGGGCCGGGAGAAGATCAAGGGCAACATGGACATCGAACTTGCGATCGATGCCATGGAGATGGCCGAACACGTCGATCACATCGTCATCTTCTCCGGCGACGGCGACTTCCGCAGCCTCGTCGAGGCGGTGCAGCGCAAGGGCGTGCGCGTGACGGTCGTCTCCACCATCCGCACCCAGCCCTCGATGATCGCCGACGAACTGCGCCGGCAGGCCGACATCTTCCTCGACCTCGAGGACCTGCGCGCGCACATCTGCCGCGAGGGCCCGCCACGGCCGCGCCGCGAGCCGGGCGAGCGCTATCCCCGCCGCGACGAGGACGAGGGCGAAGACGAAGGCCCGCTGGACCCCGCCGACATTCTCTGATGTCTCACCTGCCGCCGGAGCCGCCGCGCGACTGCGCGCTGTGCCCGCGTCTCGTCGCCTACAGGCAGGAGAACGCGGCGAAGGAGCCCGGCTGGTTCAATGGCGCGGTGCCGAGCTTCGCGCCGCCGGACGGCGATGCGGCCGTCCGCCTGCTGATCGTCGGCCTCGCGCCCGGCGTCACGGGGGCGAACCGCACCGGCCGGCCCTTCACCGGCGACTATGCGGGCGACCTGCTCTACGCAACGCTCAAGGCGCACGGTCTTGCCGAGGGCGCGTACCTCCAGCATCCGGGCGACGGCCTGACGCTACGGGGTGCGATGATCACCAACGCCGTGCGATGCGTTCCCCCGCAGAACAAGCCGACGACCGCGGAGATCCGCACCTGCGCACGCTTTCTCAAGGCGCGGGTCGACGCGCTGCCCAACCTGCGGGTGATCGTCGCGCTGGGACGGATTGCGCACGACGCCGTCCTCGACGTGACGGCTGCGCGCCGCGCCGCGCACCCCTTCGCACACGGGGCCCGGCACCTCCTGCCCTCCGGTCACCTGCTGCACGACAGCTATCATTGCTCCCGCTACAACACGAACACCCGGCGTCTCACGCCTGAGATGTTCGACGCCGTCTTTCAGGCTGTGCGCGCCGACCTCAGCGCCTGATGCGGTAGGCGTAGCGGTAGACTTCCTCGAAACCGGCGGCGGCATAGAGCGCGTTGGCGGCAGGGTTCGCCACCTCGACCTGCAGCGCCATGCGCGCGGCGTCCATCGACATGGCCCAGCGCCCGATCGCAGCGAGCACCGCGCGGGCCACGCCGCGGCCCCGCGCGTCCGGCAGCGTCCGCATCCCCTGCACCACCGCCGTGTCGCCCCTCAGCACGCCCATGCCGAGCCCGGCAGGCGCTGCTCCCTCGCGCGCCAGCACATAGAGACGCGGGACGGCCACGCGGCCCATGATCTCGGCCCGCACGGCAAGGTCCGCCGGGTTCGCGTCCCTTATGTAGGCGTCCGCCCATTCCGCGCTCTGGTCGCTCAGCATGTCCACGGACACCGCCTCCGCCCCTGCCAGCGCTGCCACCCGTGCGGGGTCGCCCAGGCAGACGCGCGTCTCCTTGGTGCGCGCGTATCCGCGGGCCTCCAGCCGGGCGTCGAGGCCCTCGGGCTGCGCCCCGGGTATCATCATGAAGGTCGCGGGCAGCCCTTTCGCGGCGTAGAAC
>JAJLJT010000117.1:0-2439 GCA_033844555.1 Alphaproteobacteria bacterium
CCCCCTCCCCTCCGCCGCCGCGCGTGACGGCCAGCGGACCCGCTTCTTCCGCGAAGGACGCCGCTTCGGGTGCTGCGCCCGCGCCACGCAAGGCCGCCTCCACGTCCCGGCGCTTGATCCGCCCGCGCGGCCCCGTTCCGGCGAGGCCTGCGAGGTCCACCCCCTCCCGCGCCGCGACCTTGCGGGCGACGGGGCTTGCCACCACGCGGCCCGGCTTGCGCGGGGTTGTCGGCGCGGCAGGCGCCGACTTCTCTGCCGGTGCCGTGACGCCCGACGCCTGCGCGGGCGGCGTATCCAGTTCGCCCTCGCCGATCAGGCCGATGGGGTCCTTGACGCCGACCTCCGCGCCTTCTTCCGCCAGGATCCGGCCCATCGTGCCGTCGCAGGGCGCGGTCACCTCGGTCGCGGCCTTGGCCGTCTCGACGACCGCCACGACCTCGCCGGCCTTGACCGTGTCGCCGGGCTTCACGCGCCATTCGACAACGACGACGGATTCCATGTATTCGCCGCCAGCCGCCCCGATGGTGATCGGCGTCGCCATCCCCGCCCCTCAGGCCAGCGCGCGGCGTGCAGCCGCCGCGATCCGGTCCGCATTGGGGATGACCACCTCCTCCAGCGGCTGGGAATAGGGGATGGGCATGTCGAGCGCCGCCACCCGTTCGACGGGTGCGTCCAGATCGTCGAACGCATGGTCCATGATCGTCGCCGACAGCTCGGCCGCGTAACCGCAGAAGCCCCAGTCCTCGTTCACGACGACGGCGTGGTTGGTCTTGGCGACCGACGCCGCGATCGCGCCGAGGTCGAGCGGGCGCAGCGTGCGCAGATCGATCACCTCCGCCGAGATGCCGTCGCCCGCCAGCGCGTCCGCCGCCTTCTCGGCCTCCAGCACCATGCGGGAGGTGGCGAAGATCGAAACGTCGCTCCCCTCGCGCACCGTGCGGGCGCGCCCGATCTCGATAGGCCCCTGATCGTCCGGCACTTCGCCGCGAGTGTTGTAGAGCAGCTTGTGCTCCAGCACGACGACCGGGTGCGGGTCGCGGATCGCGGCGAGCAGCAGGCCCTTGGCGTCCGCCGGCGTGACCGGGGCCACGACCTTGATGCCGGGGATATGCGCGACGAGGCTGTCGAGCGATTTCGCGTGCTGCGCGCCCGTACCGACGCCTCCGCCGCCTTGGGTGCGCAGGACGAAGGGCATCGTGACCTGCCCGTCCCAGATGTAGTTGTAGATCGACGCCTGGTTGATCAGCGCGTCGAGCGTCAGCGGCATGAAGTCCGCGTACATGATCTCCAGGACGGGTTTCGTCCCGGTCATGGCGGCGGTGACCGCCATCGCCGTCAGCGCCTGCTCCGAGATGGGCGTGTCGCGCACCCGGTCGCCGAACGCCTCCGCCAGGCCCGCCGTCACCTTGAACACCCCGCCATAGGTCGCGATGTCCTCGCCGAAGACGAAAACGGTGGGGTCGCGCTCCATCTCCTCGCGCAGGGCGGCGTTGAGGGCCTCGGCATAGCGCATCATCGCCATCTCAGCGTCCTCCCCCGGCATTGGAGTAGGGCGCGCTGGGCGCGTGGGGCACGAACTCCGGCAGGGGATCGGAAAGCGCGGCCTCGAAGGCCGCAACGACGGTGTCCTCCGCGTCCTTCTCCACTGCCGCGATGCGGGCGGCGTCGGCCTCCTCCGCCAGTCCCGCGCGGGAGACGAGCAGCGGGTCGCGCGCCTTCCAGCGGTCGATGTCCTCCTGCCGCTGGTAGCCGCCCATGTCGGAGGTCGAGAACCCCTCGACGCGATAGGTCCGCGCCTCGATCAGCGTCGGCCCCTCGCCGCGGAGCGCACGCGCCCGCGCGCCGGCCACCGCCTGGAAGACCGCGACCGCGTCGTTGCCGTCGACCTGCACCCCCGGCATGCCATAGCCCGCCGCACGCACGTGCAGGTCCGGCACCGCCGATTGCGCCGTGTGGTGGACGGTCAGGCCGTACTCGTTGTGCTCCAGCAGGAAGATCACCGGCAGCTTCCACAAGCCCGCCATGTTCATGGACTCGTGGCAGATGCCGGTCTGCGCCGCGCCGTCGCCGAAGACCGCCATCGCCACGCGGTCCTCGCGCAGGATCTGGATCGAGAGCGCCATGCCCGTCGCCGCCGGGATCGAGCCGCCGACGATCGCATTGCCGCCAATCATGCCCTGGCTCGCGTCCGCGACCAGCATGTGGCCCGCGCGGCCCCCGCCATAGCCCGTCTTGCGCCCGAAGATCTCCGCCACAACGCGGCGGGGGTCGAGGCCCTTCCCGATGTAGACCGCGTGGCCGCGATGGGTGGTCGTCACATAGTCGCGCTGTTCGAGCGCCGCGGTCGCGCCGACGCCGACCGCCTCCTGCCCGTCGCAGCGGTGGATCGGGCCGCGCGTCTGCCCGGCCTTGTGCATCTCGCCGAGACGCTCCTCGATG
>JAJLJT010000118.1:0-1665 GCA_033844555.1 Alphaproteobacteria bacterium
TCCGCCGCATAGACGTTGACCGCCATCATGAAGTGCGGCTTCGACAGATGCGCCGAGGGGCGGAACGTCTCGCGGTAGATCTCCGCCGCCTGGTCGAGGGCGGCCGGCGCGAAGTGGGAGGCGAAGGCATAGGGCAGCCCGAGGTGCGCAGCCAGTTGCGCGCCATAGAGGCTCGACCCCAGGATCCAGACGGGAACGTTGGTGCCGGTTCCGGGAACCGCGCGCACCTTGCGGCCTGCCTCCCCGCCGTCCGGGTCGTCGGCGAGGTAGCGCATCAGTTCGACCACGTCGTGCGGGAAATTGTCGCCGCCGTCGAGGCCGCGGCGCAGCGCCCGCGCGGTCATCATGTCCGTTCCCGGCGCGCGCCCGAGGCCGAGGTCGATGCGCGGCCCGTAGAGCGTGGCGAGCGTGCCGAACTGCTCCGCCACGACGAGCGGCGCGTGATTGGGGAGCATGATGCCGCCCGCGCCGATGCGGATCGACTTCGTCGCTTCCGCGACATGGCCGATGACCACCGCCGTGGCCGCGCTCGCGATGCCCGGCATGTTGTGATGCTCGGCCAGCCAGTAACGGGTATAGCCCCACCCCTCCGCATGGACCGCGAGGTCGCGGGTGTTGCGGAAAGAGTCCGCCGCGGTCGCGCCCGCGCAGATCGGCGACAGGTCGAGAATGGAAAAGGGGATCATGGGCCGCCTCCCTTGGTGTTTTCCCATCCATACAGGGCCACGGGCCATCCGGGCAAACGGCTCGGGCGGTCTTGGTGGTCATGCACCGCCGGTGCTACCGTTCCGCGCGGGTGGAGCGAGCGGGGGGATAGCGCGCCATGGAACGATACGCAGTGTTCGCAGGCGTGTGTGCTCTCGCCCTCCTGTCGCTGGCCGGGCTTGCCGTGAGTGCGTGGTTCGCCATCCCCCTCGTCCTCTTCGGGGCGCTCAGCGCGCTTGGCGTGCGCGACCTGCTGCAGACACGCCACGCGATCCTGCGCAATTATCCCGTACTTGGGCACATGCGCTTCCTGTTCGAGGGGATCCGGCCGGAGATCCGCCAGTACCTGATCGAAAGCGACCAGGACGAGGAGCCGTTCTCGCGCGACGAACGCTCCCTCATCTATCAGCGCGCCAAGGGGGAAGAGGACAAGCGCCCCTTCGGCACACGCGCACGGGTCTACGACTCCGGCTATCAATGGATCACGCATTCGGTCGTACCGAAGCACATCGCGGACCACGATTTCCGGGTGCGCATCGGCGGGCCGGACTGCCGCCAGCCCTACGAGGCATCGCTCTACAACATCTCGGCCATGAGTTTCGGCGCGCTGTCGGCCAACGCGATCCTCGCGCTCAACATCGGCGCGAAGAAAGGCGGCTTCGCGCACGACACCGGAGAAGGCGGCATCAGCCGCTATCACCGGCAGGGCGGCGGCGACCTGATTTGGGAGATCGGCTCGGGCTATTTCGGCTGCCGCACGGCGGAAGGCCGCTTCGATGCGGAAAGGTTCCGCGACCAGGCCGCCGACCCCCAGATCCGCATGGTCGAGGTGAAGCTCAGCCAGGGCGCCAAACCCGGCCACGGCGGCGTGCTGCCCGCCGCCAAGATCTCGCCCGAGATCGCCGAGGCGCGCGGCGTGCCCATGGGGCAGGACTGCGTTTCGCCCTCCGCGCACCCCGA
>JAJLJT010000119.1:0-8516 GCA_033844555.1 Alphaproteobacteria bacterium
CAGCATGCGCACGTCGAACGACAGCTGGAAATCCTCGCGCACGTCGGCGGCCAGGCGCACTTCGGTGGCAAGCGGACCTTCCATCCACGTCTTCACGGTGCCGTTGGCAATCGCGTCGGACAGGAGCTGGGCGACATCTACAGTGGCGCTCGTCCCGTCGGAGAAGTCCATGCGCACCTGCATGTCGAGACCGCTCGCCAGGATGTCGCTGGCATCCAGCGCGGGCGGCAGCGCCGCCGGTTGCGCCTTTGCCAGCATGACGTCAAGTGTCTGGCCGGACGCCCATTCGGGCAGTTCGACGCTGAGGATCGCGTGGCGGACAGAGCCGTCGGGATGGGTGGCCTTCGCGTTCACCTGAAGCGCCAGCTCCTGCCCGCCGATGCGGGCAACGATCGTGTCACCCGGCCTGAGGTCGCCCTCCGCGAAGACATGGCCGAAGGTCGCGACCTTCGACGCCCCTTCGCCCAGCGTCCCGACCTGCAGCTTCAGGCCCACGATCTCGCCGGGCGCCTGTGCCTCGATCACCTCCGGCGCATAGATCACGCCCGACTGCTGACCTTCGAGCAGCGGCGCAGCCATGGCAACCTGGATTGGCTCGCTGCCGCCCGAGGTTCCGCCATCAGGCGATGACGTCCCATCGGAGACGACGGGATCGGGTGTCCCGCTGTCGGGTGTCGCGGTATCCACCGGCTCCTCGACCGCCGGCGCCTGGTGGACGCTGCCTTCAAGCACCTCGACCGCCGCGTCGCCCAGCGCGGCGAGCATCACCGGATCCTGCGTCAGCACCAGCGATTGGACCGTCGGAGACACCGGTGTCGCGGAGTTTGCCGCAACCTCTGCAACGAGGCGAAGGACGGTTCCCTCGGCAGGCGCGCCGTCGAAGACGAGCGCAAGGTCGGGGAGCCTCGCGAAGTCGACTGCCCAGCTTCCGTCGGTCTGCTGGGTGCCGCCGACGACGCGCGCCCCGGCGGGCAGCCCCTCGATCACGAGGCGGCCCTGCAGGGCCTCGCTCGACAGCGACAGCCCGAGCGCAATGGACTGAAGATCCGCCGCGCTGAACCCGACAGCGGCGCCATCCGCGATCACGCCCTGGTAATCCGCCGCCTCCTCCACGTCGGTATAGACCGGCCCGGAATGCGCCAGAACCTGGCCCGAGGCCGAGACCATGGCGGCGGACAGGACGAGCGCGCCCGCGAACCCGCTTCCCAGCCGTCCCAGCACCGTACCAGCAGCGTCGAGCCCGAGCATCCACCTACCCTCCTGATCCTGAACGCCACCCTGGATCGTGGCCCCATCGGGCAGACCTTCGATCCGGATCGCCGCCCCCTCCGGCGGCGTGCCGGACGGGTCGAGGACGAGGCTGAACGCCCCGCCTCCCGCCGTCAACTGCCCGGCATAGAGTCCAACCTCCTCGGCAGCCGGCTCCTCGGCCACGGGTTCCTGGGCGGCGGGTTCCTCGGCGACAGGCTCTTCGACGGCCGGTTCTTCGGCCGCGGGTTCCTGGGCGGCCGGTTCCTCGGCGACAGGCTCTTCAACGGCCGGCTGTTCCGCCACGGGCTCCTGGGCAGCGGGTTCCTCGGCGACAGGCTCTTCAACGGCCGGTTCTTCCGTCGCAGGTTCCTGGGCGGCCGGTTCCTCGGTCGTCGGCTCCTCAACGACAGGCGCGCCGTCCGCCGGCTCTTGTGCGGCGGGTTCCTCAACCGGGGCTTCGGATGCCGGGATCGGAGTTTCCTCGGCGATGACAAAGCGGTCGCCTTGCCGGCCGTGGGTATCGAAGCTGTAGACGTTCCCCGCGACGAGCTGAATCTTGCCCTGCGCCGTGATCGACGCGCCCTCGATCTCGATGCGGCCCATCTCGAGCGTCGCACCGTCGGCGCCTGTGACATGAACCGTCAGCTGGCTCAGCGCGATCACGCCGGCCGCAACCCAGGCCTCCAGCGCGAAAGTCTTGCGCGCACCATAGACACCCGCCACATCGCTGGCCGCGATGACGGCGCCGTCGAGCAGGACCTCGACACGATCCACGAGAGTGCCGGATGGATTGGAGAAGGTCACGACAACCGAAGTGTCGGGCGCCGCTTCCGTCGCACCGGCCGGCTCGCTCGCCTCCGCCGACAGGGTGAGGGTCGTATCGTTGAACAGCGTGGCCGAAGAGGAGAATGCGTCCGTCTCCGTTGCGCCGAAGCCCCAACGGGTGTTCAGGTTCTCGTTCAGCACATAGCCTGAACCGGCGTCGAGGGTGACGCCCTTCGCATCGCGGCGAACCGTATCGTCGAGACGCACGCGCGTGAGCTGGACGCTGCCGCCCTCGCTTCCCGACACGAAAATGCCAATGTCGCCGATGCTGGCGCCCGTGATGTCGTACCATCCCTTGATCGAAAACGACCCATCCGACTGCAGGACGTCCTCGATCGACACGGTTTCGATCAGTGCGCCGTCGACATAGAGATCGATCGTCTCGGGATTTACTTCGCTCTCAACAGAAAAAGTCAGAGCCAGAAACTGCATCTTGCACTCCTCGGTGGACGCCCCCGCATCTACAAACGCGATTAGAACCTGCCTTCCCTAATGCGATGTTAAACAAAAAATTCTAGATAAAAGTATTCATGCCTCCCGCCGGTTCGTTTTTATATAAAACTGTATCAACGGATATTTATTCCCGCGCCCCAGGTCATAAAGGTGACGGTAACCATATCTGCGGTATGGCATGGTTCGTGCTTTCGCTGGCGAGCGTTTCGCCGTTGGCGTAAGCAGGACCGCGGCGGACGCGTGGGCAGCCCGGGATGACCCCGATGGCTTTCGGCCGCTTGCCGTGCTTAGTGAGGCGCTTGGTAGGAGAAGTCTTTCGTGCTGAACCTGTTCGGTCACTATGTCCGGGCGAACACCGTGCTTCTCGGAATTGCGGAGTTCCTGTTTCTCGGCGCTGCCTTCTACGCCCTGGCCTATCTGCTGCTGGGCAACGCGTTCGGTGCGGACGGACAATACCTCGTGCTCAACCGGGTGCTGGTGCCGACATGCGTGCTGATGCTCACCATGTTCTCGCTGGGCCTTTACGAACCCAGGGCACGCCACGACCTGCGCGTCTTCCTGATCCGCCTGGCGGCAAGCTGCGCCGTCGGCGGCATCGTCCTGTTCGGCTTCTTCTGGTGGTTCCTCGGAACCGGCGGGCGCGGTTCGGCACTGACCGGGCTCGCGGCAAGCGGCGTTGCCTTCGTGGTGGTGCTGCTGTTGTGGTTCGCGTTCAACGCCATCACGCGCAGCGAGGCGTTCCGCACGCGGGTCATCGTGCTGGGAACGGGAGATCGCGCGGGCGAGGTCGCAAGCCTTGCCGCCCAGCCGGGCTCAAGCCTGTCGGTCGCCAGCATGCTGTCCGCCACCGACATCAAGGATGCCGAGACGGGCGAGGAACGCAACCTGCTGGATCTTTGCCGCCGCACCGGCGCGACCGAAATCGTCGTGGCGCTGCAGGAGCGGCGCGGCGTCCTGCCGGTCAGCGAACTTCTCGCCTGCCGGATGCATGGGATCAACGTGACCGACTATTCCACCTTCTGCGAACGCGAGAGCGGCAAGGTGGACCTGGACAATGTGTATCCGAGCTGGCTGGTCTTCTCCGACGGCTTCCGCAACACGCAGCGCACCTTCCTGTGGAAGCGGCTGTTCGACGGCATCGTCTCGCTCTCGATCCTGACGCTCTGCCTGCCGATCCTGATCGGGACCTATGCGGCGGTGCGGCTCGACAGCAAGGGGCCGGGCTTCTACAGGCAGCGGCGCGTGGGCCTCGATGGCAAGGTGTTCGAGGTCTACAAGTTCCGCTCCATGCGCACCGACGCCGAGAAGGCGGGCGCGCAGTGGGCCAGGCAGAACGACGACCGGGTCACCCGCGTCGGCCGCTTCATCCGGCGCACGCGCATCGACGAACTGCCGCAGCTCATCAACGTGCTCTCCGGCGACATGAGCTTCGTGGGCCCCCGCCCCGAGCGTCCGGAGTTCGTGGCAGAACTGTCCCAGGAAATCCCCTATTACCAGGACCGCCACAGGGTAAAGCCGGGGATCACGGGCTGGGCGCAGATCAACTACCCCTACGGCGCCTCGGTCGAGGACACGAAGGAAAAGCTGAAGTACGACCTCTATTACATGAAGAACTGCACGCTGTTCCTCGACTTCCTGATCCTGCTGAAGACGATCCGCGTCGTCCTGTGGCCCGAGGGGGTGCGCTAGCGCGTCTGCCGGGCGGACACCCCCGGCTCACCAGCAGTCGACGCGCACCACGGCGTCGGCCTGGTCCTGGCGCGAGGCCGGCTGCGCCTCGCCGTCCGGATAGGCCGAAAGCAGGCTGACGCCGGCCCCGCGGGCGAAGCGCGCAAGCTCCCGCGCGGAAATCGCAAGCCCCAGATTGGTGATCGTCGCCCCCGTGGCCGCGTAGACGGCGGCGGAATTGATCTTCTGCGCGACGAGACCGACGACGCGGCCCTGCCGGTCGATCACCGGGCTGCCGCTGTGCCCCGAGCGGATATCGGCGGCAACCGGAACCCGCCCCTCAGGCGGCGAGATGCCGCCGGGGATGCTGCCTTCCACCTCCAGCGCCTGCATCGGGCCGATGCCGCGAAAGGGATAGCCCACGATGCGGATGTCCCGCCCCGCCGGGTCGCCCGCCTCGTCGATCGGCAGCGGGCGGACGGGATGAGGCTGCGTGCGCAACAGGGCGAGGTCGGTCGCCCGTTCCCGCGCGACCACGCGGGCGGGCAAACGCTCCCGCTTCCGGGTCAGGACGGTCACGTCCTTGCAGGCGTCGACCGTGTGCAGGGAGGTCAGCACCTCGCCCCGCGCACCGATGTAGAACCCCGATCCATATCCACGGATAGCCGGCAGCTTCTCGTCGCGGGCCGCGATCTGGCCGGCGATGGCGGCGCGGCGGGCCTGCCGGCGCCGCTCCGCCTCCTCCTCCGAGATGACGGTGCCAGCGCAATTTCCGGCGACCACGCGCGAGACGGCATCGCGCGCGGCGTCATAGCAGAACTGGACGGCGTCCTGCACTTCGGCGCGCGCCAACGCAGCGCCGCCCGCGGCACAGGCGACCAGCATGACCGCGCCGAGCGCACCGCTCAATGCCAGCGAAGATGCCCGTTGCGCCATTGCCGCCGCTCCGCCATGCGCCGCCGGCGTCAGCGCCCCTCCCCGGTGTCCCGGTCGTCGAGAAGCGCGTCGAGCCTGCGCCGTTCCTCCGCCGAGAGCGGCGCATCGCCGCCCCCGGACTGCCGCCGGGCCGTCGTCCCAAGCAGACGCCACACGCCGAAACCGGCCAGCGCCAGAAGCAGGAACGGCCCGAACCAGAGGATGTAAGTCTGCGGCTTGATGGGGGGCTTGAGCAAGACAAAGTCGCCGTAGCGCCGCACGAGATAATCGACCACCTGCGCATCGGTGTCGCCGTCGACGAGGCGCTCGCGCACGATCTGGCGCATGTCGCGTGCAAGCTGGGCGTCGGAATCGTCGATCGACTGGTTCTGGCAGACGAGGCAGCGCAAGGTCTTCGAGAGCTCCCGCGCACGCTCCTCCAGCACAGGATCGTCAAGCTGCTCGTCCGGCTCCACCGCGGTGGCGAGCGCGCCGCCGGCAACGCCAAGCGCGAGCACGACGGCAAGCAGGAGGGCGCGCAGGCTCACGCCGCGGCCTCCGCCGGCTTGCGGCGTGCGCGCGGCTGCGGAGCACCCACACGCAGACGCCGGTCGGCGAGCGACAGGCACCCGCCGAGCACCATCAGGCCCGCCCCGCCCCAGAGCCAGGGCGCAAGCGGATTGTCGAAGATCCGCACGCTCCAGGAGCCGTTCTCCTGCACCTCGCCCATGACGACATAGAGGTCGCCCAGAAGCCCGGTGACGATCGCGGCCTCGGTCGTCGGCATGCGCTGGACAGGATAGAAACGCTTTTCAGGCGTCAGCGTCTTGCCGGCAAAGCGGCCATCCGTCACCGCCAGGTTTCCGGTCACGGACATGTAATTGGGACCGCGCACCCGCTCCACCCCGTCGAAGCGCAGCGTGTGTCCGGCGACCGTCACGGTGTCGCCGGGAGCCATGATGACCAGTTCCTCGGTCTTCCAGCTTTCGACCGCGACGACGCCCGCTAGGAAGATGCCGAGCCCGCCGTGAGCCAGCGCCATGCCCCAGACGCTGCCCGGCAGGCCGCGGGCGCGTGCCCAGGTGTCGCCCACAGGTGCGCGGAAGGCGCGCGTGCGTTCCGCGAGGTCGCACAGGGCGCCGACGACGAGCCAGGTTGCGAGCCCCATGCCGAAGGAGGCCAGAAGCGGCGTTCCCCCGCTGAGCGCGGCGGCGACGGCGGTCACGGCCACTGCCGCGACGGCCGCGGCCACAAGGCGCTGGAACGCACCGGTGAGCGTGCCGCGCTTCCAGGCGAGCATCGGCCCGAACGGCACGGCCAGCAGCAGCGGCACCATCAGCGGCCCGAAGGTGAGGTTGTAGTAGGGAACGCCGACGGAGACCTTGTACTCGAACGCCTCGGCAAACAGGGGGAAAAGCGTGCCGAGAAGCACTGTCGCGCAGGCCACCGACAGGAAGAGATTGTTGAGGATCAGCGCGCCCTCGCGGCTGACCGGCTGGAACACCGCGCCGGAGGCCATCTGCGGCGCGCGCCACGCGAAGAGCGCGAGGGCGCCGCCGATCGCGACGACGAGCAGGCCGAGGATGAAGACCCCGCGCGTCGGATCCGTCGCGAACGCATGGACCGAGGTCAGCACGCCGGAGCGGACGAGGAATGTCCCCATCAGCGAGAGCGAGAAGGCGAGAATCGCGAGCAGGATGGTCCAGATCTTCAGCGCGTCGCGCTTCTCCACGACGATCGCGGAATGCAGCAGCGCAGTCGCCACCAGCCACGGCATGAAGGAAGCGTTCTCGACCGGGTCCCAGAACCACCAGCCGCCCCAGCCAAGCTCGTAATAGGCCCACCAGGAGCCGAGCACGATGCCGAGCGTCAGGGCGGCCCAGGCCACCAGCGTCCACGGCCGCACCCAGCGCGCCCAGGCCGGATCGACGCGCCCCTCGAGCAGGGCGGCGACAGCGAAGGAAAAAACGCTCGAAAGCCCGACATAGCCCAGGTAGAGGAACGGCGGATGGAAGGCGAGGCCAGGATCCTGAAGCAGCGGGTTGAGATCGCGTCCGTCGAGCGGCGCCGGATCGAGCCGCAGGAACGGGTTCGAGGTCAGCAGAATGTAGGCGAGGAAGGCGACCCCGATCAGGCCCTGGATACCGATCGTGCGGGCCGCGAGCGTCGACGGCAGCCGCCGCCCGCCCATCGCGATCATGCCGCCGAACAGCGCAAGGATCAGCACCCACAGGAGCATCGAGCCCTCGTGGTTCCCCCATACGCCCGTGACCTTGTAGAGCATGGGTTTGAGGGAATGCGAGTTCTCCGCCACGTTGGAGACGGAGAAGTCCGACACCACGAAGGCGTGCATCAGCGCGAAAAAGGACACCGCGACGAAGAGAAGCTGCGTCAGCGCGGCGGGCGCGGCCATGTCCATCAGCCGCGCGCTGCCCCGATGGGCGCCGTAAAGCGGAACGGTCGCCTGGACGAGCGCAACCGCGAGCGCAAGGACGAGCGCGAAATGCCCAAGCTCGGCAATCATTGGGCACCCTCCTGCCAGTGGCCCTGCTTCTTCAGGGCGTCCGCAACCTCCGGCGGCATGTATGTCTCGTCATGCTTTGCGAGAACCGTGCTCGCCATGAACGCACCATCGTCGCCGAACGCCCCCTCCGCAACAATCCCCTGCCCCTCGCGGAACAGGTCGGGCAAGATGCCGTCGTAGCGCACGGTCATGCTGTTCGCGGTGTCGGTGATGTCGAAGGCAACCTGCCGCCCCTGTCCCCGGATGACCGAGCCGTCGACCACGAGGCCGCCGACGCGGATGCGCTGGCCGGGCGCGACGCCCTTGTCGGCAACCTCGGTCGGACTGAAGAAGAAGACGACCTGATCCTGCAGCGCCGTCAGAACGAGGCCCACGGCCACCGCGAACACGGCAAGCCCGCCCGCGATCAGGCCGATCCTCAGTTTCTTGCGACGCGTCATCATGCTGCCGTGACCACCTTGCAGAGGGCCTTGTCCCTGAACGCACTTCTATTTAGCGGGCCGAGGCGCCCGGCGAAAGGGCACCCGGATACCTGCGGCGATCCGTCCGCCGCAGCGCGAGCCCGGCCACGGCCGCCGGCGGTCATGGAACGGAGCCAAGAAAAAGGGGCGCTGACGCGCCCCTTCTCCATGATCCCCGTCAAGCGTCCCGCGTTCAGGCCGGGTTGACGCCCAGCATGCGCAGGGTCTCGATCGTCAGGTCGCCGGAGCCGAGGCCCTTGTCCTTCTGGAACCGCTCCAGCGCGTCATAGGTGCCGCGGCCCAGCACGCCGTCGATCTTGCCCGGATCGTAACCGGCGTTCTTCAGCGCCTCCTGGAGGCGCGTGACCCAGTCCTCGGTCATGTTGACCTCGCAGAGGATTTCCCGCCACTCGATCGAG